>JBOGSY010000133.1:0-5643 GCA_050691915.1 Candidatus Limnocylindria bacterium
CTGCACGCTCACCGTCCGCCGCCGGCGCGGGCGGCCGGGCCGGCGGCCTGGGCCACCGCCAGCCGTCGCTCGCGGACGAGGTGACGCGCCTGGTCCGGGGTCAGCGGCCCGTAGACCAGGGTGTCGATCCGGACCGCCGGCGCGATGGCGCCCGCGCCCACGTCCGGCCCCACCTCCAGGCTGAACGCGCCGTCGTCGGTCGAGGCGCCCGGGACCACGCCCAGCTCATCGGCCAGCGCCGACAGCACGGCGTCGCCGCCCGAGAAGTGGCAGGCCGGGCAGCTGCAGACGGTGACGAGGTGGCCCTCGGTCGGCAGCAGCCGGAAGCCGCCCAGGCCGGCGGCGCCGAAGACCTGAGCCCAATGGATCGTCATCCTGTCGCTGATCAGGCGCAGCGCACGCTCCGGCAGGAAGCCGTGCCGCTCCTGCACCGCGGTGAAGATCGCCACCAGCGATTCCGGCCGGCCACCGAAGCCGGCGATGACCCCCTCCAGCCACGGCTCGTCGACGGCCGCGTCCCAGCGCCCCGCGTTGCGCATCGGCCTGGCCGGAAGCCCGGCGCGGCGGTAGGCGTTCGCGTCCTTGCGCTCGTCGTAGATCTCCGGCATGCCGTAGCGGATCCGGTTGCCCTGCGAGTCGAAGCCGGACATGTCGATGGCCTCGACCGGGCAGACCTGGGCGCACTGGAAGCAGACCTCGCACTTGTGCTCCCCGAACGGGTCGTAGATCAGGTCCAGCCGCCCGCGCCAGCGCTCCGGCATCTGGGGGCGCTCCTCGGGGTACTGGCGGGTGACCTTGGGCGCGCCGAAGTTCTTGAGGGTGACCCACATGCCCTTGGCCATGCCGGCGCCCGGAATTCCCATGGGTCTACGCGCCTCCCACCGGCTGCAGGTTGAAGATGAGCACGATCGCGGCCGTCACGAACAGGTTGACCAGGGCCAGCGGCAGGAGTGCCTTCCAGGCCAGGCCCATCAGCTGGTCGACCCGCACCCGTGGCAGGGTGGCCCGCATCCAGATGGCCACGAAGACGAAGAAGTAGGTCTTGGCGAAGAACGAGATCAGGCCCACCAGCGTGCCCCAGATCCCCTCCGGCATCTCCACGAACGGGACCAGCCAGCCGCCGAAGAAGAGCGTGACGACGATGGCGCTCATGATGAAGAGGGCCACGTACTCCGCGAAGAAGAAGAAGCCGAAGCGCATGCCGGAGTACTCGGTGGCGAAGCCGGCCACGATCTCGCTGTCGGCCTCGACCATGTCGAACGGGGTGCGGTTGATCTCGGCCGTGGCGGCGATGAAGAAGATGGGGAAGGCCCAGAACTGCCAGAAGAAGCCCCAGCCGTTGACCCGCTGCCACTCGACGATCTCGGTGAAGCTCAGGCTGCCGGTGAGCACCACCACGCCCACGATCGAGAGGGTGAGCGGGATCTCGTAGCTGACCATCTGGGCCGCGCTGCGCAGGCCGCCCAGCAGCGAGTACTTGTTGTAGCTGGCCCAGCCGGCCACCAGCAGGCCCACCACCGAGAGGCCCAGGACGGCGAAGAAGTAGACCACGCTGATCGACGACTCGACCGCCACCAGGCCGGGCGCGAAGGGAATGACCAGCATGCTCATGGCGGCCGCCATGAAGACCATCCAGGGTGCCATGGTGAAGGTCGGCCGGTCCGCCTGGTCCGGGGTGGCGTCCTCCTTGGCCAGCACCTTGAAGCCATGGATCGTGCTCTGGAACATGCCGCGCGGGCCGACCCGGTTCGGGCCGTAGCGCAGCTGCATCAGCGCGATCACCTTCAGCTCCAGTTGGATGATGATGAAGGCGGTGGGCACGGTGAGCAGCAGCAGCAGGCTGGTGGCCAGCACGAAGCGGCCGACGCCCAGCAGCAGCTCGCCGACGTCCATCTACTTGTCGACCCCGCCCATGATCGGGTCCAGGCTGGCCATCAGCGCCATGGTGTCGGCCAGGAGGTGGCCGGGCATCAGGACCGGCATGACCTGCAGGGTGATGAACGACGGGTCCCGCATCCGGAACCGATACGGGTTCGGGCCGCCGTCGCTGACGGCGTAGACCGAGTAGAAGCCGCGCGGCGATTCGACCGCCCCGAAGGCGCGCCCCGGCCGGGGCCGGATGATCCCCGGCACCTGGGCCTGGACGGGGCCGTGCGGCATCTTGTCCACGATCTGGTCGATCAGGTGCAGGCTCTGCTTGATCTCCGCGATGCGCTGCAGGTAGCGGGCGTAGGTGTCGCCCTGCGGCTGGGTGATGACGTCGAACTCCAGCTCGTCGTAGATCGAGTAGGGGTGTGCCTTGCGCACGTCGAACGGCACGCCCGAAGCGCGCAGGTTGGGTCCCGAGACGCCCAGCGAGATGGCGCGCTCACCGCTGATGACGCCCAGGCCCCTGGTCCGCGCGGTGAAGATCTCGTTCTCCGTGATCAGGCTCTCGTTGTAGCCGATGGTGCGGCCGACGTTGGTCCGCCAGGTGGAGAGGCGGCTGATGAACTCGTCGTTGACGTCCCAGTTCACGCCCCCCACCCGGAAGAAGTTGAAGAGCATCCGCTGGCCGGAGATGCTGGCCAGCAGGTCGACCACCTCGTCACGGTTGATGAAGCCGTACAGGATCGGCGTCAGCCCGCCCATGTCCAGGGCCAGGAAGCCCATCATCAGGCCGTGGCTGAAGACCCGGTTCAGCTCCACCACCAAGGCGCGGATGTACTCGGCCCGCCGCGGCGCCCTGATCCCGTACAGCTTCTCGAAGGCGATCGCCGGCGCGTGCTCGTTGTGCATCGACGACATGTAATCCATGGGGTCGACGTAGGTGAGCACGGTGGTATAGGTGGCGTTCTCGCACAGCTTCTCGATGCCGCGATGCAGGTAGCCCAGCACCGGGTCGATGTCGGTCACCACCTCGCCGCGGACCTTGACGATCAGGCGCATCACGCCGTGGGTGGAGGGGTGCTGCGGGCCCATGTTGACCAGCATCTCGCCCTCCTCCAGGGAGAAGAGCTCCGCCTCGCGCTCGGTCTGCGGCGGTCGGTCGGGGATGCCCACCGTCTCGAAGCCGGCGTACTCGACGTGGCCCGCCGCGCGGGGCGCCGGTCCGGCCGGCGTCGCTCCGAAGGCGGCGGCCAGGCGCTCCTCCTCGGCCCGGTCGAGGTCGATGGGATCCGGGATGCGGGTCTCGGGATCGGCCCGGCTCATCGTGGCCGGCCTGCGTCGGACTCGGTCCTCCCGCTCTCGACCGCCGGGGCCTCGCCGGTGCGCTCGGCGGTGGGCGGGTAGGTGGGTGCGGCTGACGAGGTGAGATCCTCGCGGAAGCGCGACAGGTCCCACGTCTCCGGGCGCTCCAGCGGGTTCACCCCCGCCGCCGCGGAGTCGGCGGCGTCATCGGGCAGGAGGAAGTCCCGGCGTTGGGGGAAGGAGCGGTAGTCCGGCGACATGTAGATCCGCCGCAGGTCGCGGTTGCCCTCGAACACGATCCCCATCATGTCGTACATCTCGCGCTCGTGGAACATGGCGCCCTCCCACAGCCCGGTGATGGTCGGGATCCGCGGATCGGCGCGATCGACCCGGGCGCGCACCCGCAGCCAGGCGGGGTGCAGGTCGGAGTGCAGGTGGTAGACGACCTCGAAGTGCGGGTCGGTCCCGCCCGGGCCGTAGTCGACCGCGGCGGCGTCGCCCAGCCACCAGAAGCGGAGCTCCGGCTCGTCGCGCAGGGCGCCCAGCAGCTCCAGGTTGCGCGAGCCGTCGATGGTGACCTCCACCGTGTCCTCATCGGTCCACAGGCTGGCGGCCAGCTCGGGAAAGCGGTCGGTCAGCGCTCGGACGAGCGCGCCGGCCACGGCCGGTGCGGTCAGCGCACGTCTCCTTCCCACGCCACGCGCTGCGGCCCGCGGTCGACGTAGGTCGGCCATTGCCCACGGCGCTGCTTCACCAGCTCGTGCAGCTTCATCATCCCGTAGATCAGGCCCTCCGGGCGGGGCGGGCAGCCCGGCACGTAGACGTCCACCGGCATGACCCGGTCGACGCCTTGGACCACGCTGTAGCTGCGCTTGAAGCGCCCGCCGCTGGTGGTGCAGGTGCCCATGGCCACGCACCACTTGGGCTCCGGCATCTGCTCCCAGAGGCGCACCAGCGGGCCGGCCATCTTGGTTGTCAGGGTGCCGGCCACGATCAGCACGTCCGCCTGGCGCGGGCTCGCCCGGAACGGGAACATGCCGAAGCGGTCGATGTCGTTCTTGCTGGTGGCGGTGCTCATCATCTCGATGGCGCAGCAGCTCAGGCCGCTGAGCAGCGGCCAGAGCGAGTTGGCACGGATCAGGTCCAGGAGCCAGTCCGCCTTGGTGGGGATCACCTCCAGCAGGCCGTGGAAGCCGCCGCGCGGGTGCTCCTCCATGCCGAACTCGCGGAGCAGCTCGTCGCTGCCCGCCTGGTCGGCGATGACGATGGGGGCGCCGTTGGTCGGCTCGCCGTTGGTCGGCAGGCCGCCGCCATCGGTCTGGTTCGGTGTGGTCATTGCCATCGCAGGTCTCCCTTTCGCCAGGCGTACAGCTCACCGAACATGAGGATGGCAAGGAAGAGGCCAATGGCGATGATCCCGGGCAGCGCCACCGCACGCACGGTGATGGCCCACAGGTACACGAAGATGATCTCGACGTCGAAGGCCACGAAGAGCAGGGCGTAGAGGTAGAAGGCGAGTCCGAACCTGCTCCAGGTGTCGCCGATGGTGTCGATGCCGCACTCGTACGGCAGCCCCTTCTGCGGGCGTCGCCGCCGATGGGTGATGAGCCACGAGAACAGGATCGTGCCGAAGACGAAGGTCGTCGCGGCGAACCCGAACCCGAGGACGTAGATCAAGCCGGTCTGATCCATGGTCAGCTCCGTCAGCTCCGCGTGTCCCTCGCGTCGCGGGACCGATGCGTGGGCCGAGCCCTTCGGCCCCGGCGCCCCGCGCGCCTGGCGATAATCGTTCGTTCAGTCTCGTCGTTCAGGGGCGGCACGCGCCGGCAAGGGTCGCCTGCCGCTCGTCCACCAGTCTAGCAGCCCGCCCCCGGCGCGTCGGCACCCGGGACTGGGGCCGGCGCGGGCGGTGTTCGGGAAAAGCCGTCCCCTCTACCGCCCCAGCCACGCCGCGTCGACCAGGATCCGGAGGCCGTCGCTCACCAGGGCGTGCCCGCCCAGGAGCACGGGCGTCCCCGATGTGGCCGATCCGCTCGCCGCCGCCGCGGCCACCGTCAGCTCGGCCAGCCACGGCATCGTCACCGGGCCGGGATCAAGGAAGTCCGATGCGAACCGCTCCTCCTCCGGCGGCCAGGCGCTCGCGTCCGACGAGCCCGCCAACGCCGCCATGACCACCCGCGAATCCAGGATGACGGCATCGCCCAGCGAGGTCAGCTCCCGCAGCAGGTCCCCGGCGCCCAGCCGCGCGGCCCAGTCGGCCAGGAGGGAGCGCGGCCGCGCATCGCGTGCTGAGCGCATCCCGCGCTCCTCGATGAAGCAGCGCACGCGGCAGGCGGACTCCGTCTCCAGGTAGGCGACGGCACTGGCCGGGTCGCGGCGCGCCACCAACACCTCCGCGTCGCGGCAGAGCAGCACCTCGCCCAGGACGGCCAGCACGAGGACCTCCAGCCGCCGCCCGCCCGGCAGGGTCGC
>JBOGSY010000134.1:0-5623 GCA_050691915.1 Candidatus Limnocylindria bacterium
ACGACGTGGACCGCGGCTCGATCCGGGGGGACTTCGCCGAGTGGCTGGCATCGGTCTGGCGCGAGGGCCTGCGCGAGTCGTACTGGGGCTGGTTCGACGACGACATGGCGTTCACCCGGCCGTGGGGCTTCGACATGGGATCGATCCCGGCTACCGTCCATGTCTGGCAGGGGGGCCACGACCGGATGGTTCCCTTCGGCCACGGTGAGTGGCTGGCCACGCGCGTCGGGGGCGCGTGCGCGCACCTTCTCCCCGAGCACGGGCACCTGACCCTGGCGGTCGATTCATTGCCGGCGATCCTGGACGAGCTGACGCAGTAGGGCGCTCAGCCCGGCGCGGATTGCTCCGGCTCGGGCTCCCCGGCTGCTTCGTCCTTCAGGTGGCTGGCCTCCACGATGGTCGGTCGCCCGTCGCGTTCCTTCCAGCGCGTCTCCAATCGGATCGACTGGGTCTCGCCGGCCAGGCGCAGGACGGCCCGATACGCGGTGCCCGCCATCTGCACTGATTCAACCTCGGCCTCGGTCAGCGGCATCGGCAGCATGGCCACCAGCGGGCCCAGGTTCGATTGCAGCTCGCGGCTCAGCTCCTGGGCCGCCTTCCCGATGTCGCCTGCCAGCAGTGCGTCGCAATGCGCCTGCGCGTGATCGCGGACGGCCTGTTCGTCCATCAGCGCCTCCCCGTCTGCGGCCCGGGCCTGCCCGATTCTACGCCCGAGCGGAGGCGACCCGCGTCAGGGCTGGCGCGCCGTTGCATCGGTCCACGGTGGGTGGCTATGGTGGCTCATGCCGACGCAGCCGACGCTGGAGACCGACCGCCTCCGTCTGCGCCCCTTCACGCTGGCCGATGCACCGGCCGTCCAGGCCCTGGCCGGCGCACGCGAGGTGGCGCACACGACCCTCAACGTGCCGCACCCGTACCGCGACGGGATGGCCGAGACCTGGATCCGGACCCACGCCCCCGGCTTCGAGGCTGGCGACCAGGCGACGTTCGCGATCGTGAACCGCCAGACGAATGAGGTCGTTGGCGCCATCGGGCTGATGATCAACCTCGACCATGCGCGCGCCGAGCTGGGCTACTGGGTGGGTGTGCCGTTCTGGAACAGGGGCTACGCCACCGAAGCCACGCGGGCGGCGCTGCGCTACGGGTTCGAGGAGCTGGCGCTGCACCGGATCTTCGCTCTGCACCTGGTCCGGAACCCGGCGTCCGGCAGGGTGATGCAGAAGGCTGGCATGCAGCGCGAGGGCCGCCTCCGCCAGCACCTCCTCAAGTGGGACCGCTTCGAGGATCTCGACTACTACGGCCTGCTGGCCGAGGATTGGCGCCGCAACGGTCCATGACCACCCGTCATGGCCAGTCGTGCGGCCGGCACCCGCACCCTACACTGAGGGCAGATGACCAACGCACAGCCTATCAGCCCGGGCGGAAGGCTGGCCCACGTGCTGGCGGTGCGCGGCGAGCCGGCGACCCCCGAGGCGCCCATGGCGATCGAGCATCGCGAGGCCCTGATCTACACCCTGGGCAAGGCCGCGGAGCTCGAGCACCTGGTCATGTGCCAGTACCTGTACGCCGCCTTCTCGCTGAAGACCACCGAGGCGGAGGGCGTGCCGGCGGAGCTGCTGCCCACGGTGCAGCGCTGGCGCAAGGAGCTGCTCCACATCGGGGAGCAGGAGATGCTGCACCTGGCCCTGGTGCAGAACCTGCTGGCCGCCGTGGGGGCGGCTCCCAGGCTGGCGCGTCCCAACCTGCCCCTGCCGCCGCGGGCCTATCCGGCCGGGGTGCAGATCGCGCTGCTGCCGTTCGGTGAGGCGGCGCTTCGTCATTTCGCCTTCCTTGAACGGCCGGAGGGGATGGCCATGACCGATGCCGACGGCTTCGCCGCCATGGCCAAGGCCACCGAGCTTCCCCACCCGGAGACCGATGAGATCGGCCCGCACATGCAGGACTTCGACACCATCGGTCACCTGTACCGCTCCATCGAGGCCGGGCTGACGTCGCTGGCCGGCCGGCTGGGGGAAGCCGGCCTGTTCATCGGTCCCGCCCGGGCGCAGGCGACCGCCGAGCACTTCCGCTGGGAGGAGCTGGTGGCGGTGTGCGACCTGGCCTCGGCGCGGGCCGCCATCGAGACGATCGTGGAGCAGGGGGAGGGCGCGCGGGGCGACTGGCACGACGCGCACTTCGGGCGGCTCATCCGGATGCTGGACGAGCATCAGGAGGTGCGCGAGAGCAACCCCGGCTTCGACCCGGCCCGGCCGGTGGTCATGGCTCACGTCCGTCCAACGGCCAGCGGGACGGAGGTGACGCTGATCGGTGAGGCGTTCACCGCCCGCTGCATGGACCTGCTCAACGCTGTGTACGAGGTCCTGCTCCAGCTCCTGTCGCGCTATTTCGCCAACACCGATGAGTCTCCCCGCCAGCTGGCCGCCCTGGCCGACGTGGCCGTGGCGCTGATGTACGCCGTCGTCAAGCCGCTGGGCGGGCTGGTGACCCGGCTCCCGGTGGGGCCCGACCAGCCCGGTCGCACGGCCGGACCGGCGTTCGAGCTCTTCTACGACGTCGACTACCTGCTGCCGCACCGCACGGCGGCCTGGGCCATCATGGCCGAGCGACTGCGGGAGATCGCGGACCTGGCCACGCGCTGCCGGGACCAGTGCGTTCCCACCTTCCTGCCGGCGCTCTCCAAGGTGACGGATGCCATCCGCGACCAGGCCGATCGCCTGGAGACGGCGGGTTGACGATGACCGGGACCACGGATCCCTTCGCATCCTCGGACCGGCTGGAGGAGGCGCAGCTCGAGGCGATCGTTACGCGCCTGGAGGCCCGGGCCACGCACCCGGCCTTCGTGCGGATGATGGACGAGTACCTGGACGCCATGCAGGTCGACGCCGTCGCCAGCGTGATCGACCTTGGCTCCGGAACGGGCGTTGTGGCGCGCGCCATCGCCCGCCGGCCGGCCTTCGCCGGGCGGGTGGTGGGCGTGGATCTCAGCTCCTACCTGGTGGCGACGGCCGAGCGCCTGGCGCAGGAGGAGGGGCTGGGGGACCGGCTGGAGTTCCGCACCGGCGACAGCACGCAGCTGAACATGCCGGATGGCAGCTTCGACGCGGCGGTCGCCCATACCCTGCTGAGCCACGTCACCGACCCGGCGGCGGTCATCCGCGAGGCGGTCCGCGTGGTGCGGCCGGGCGGCACCTTCGGGTTCTTCGACGGTGACTACGCGTCGCTCACCTTCGGCCACCGGGACCCGGACACGGCGCGGGCCTTCGACGAGGCCATCATCGCTGCCTGGGTTGCCAGCCCGCGGGTCATGCGCCAGATGCCGCGCCTGCTGGCCGCCGCCGGGCTGGAGCTGGTCGCGACCTTCGCGGACGTGCTGTCCGAAGTGGGTACCGCGGACTACTGGCGATCGGGCATCCAGATGTACCGGCGCCTGCTGCCGGCCACCGGGGCCTTCACCGAGGCGGAGGCAAATGCCTGGGCGTCCGACCAGATGGCCGATTCGGACGCCGGCATCTTCTTCGGCGCCAGCAACTTCTACGCCTACGTCGCGCGCCGCCCGTGAGGGTGGCGGCGGTGGCGCCCGGCGCCTACGGGGCGGGGCTGGTCTCCAGGACCGTCACCCCTCGGCGCTCGATGCGGATCCGCGCCCAGCTCGAGTTGTTACCCTCATCGGCTTCCGCGAAGGCAAGCTCGGCATCGGCCTTGAGGGTGATGGTGTACTCGCCGTTGGGCAGGCCGCTGATGACGATGTACTGGAAGGCGATGCTGGACGGGTATTCGTCGCCCCAGCCGACCGAGAGGCCCATCGGGACCGTGCCATCCGCGCGCTGGTCGCAGGCGGAGGTGGTGGAGGGGTGGTAGTAGGCGCTTGAGGTCGCGCCGTACCGGTAGTTGTCCCAGAAGCAGAAGCCGGCCTTGGCGCCCCGGCGCAGGACCTCCGCCCGGCTGTTGGTCAGCGTCCACTCCTGCAGGTTCTGGACGTGGAAGTGGTCGTGGCCGTCGCCGGAGTAGCTCATCACCGCCGGCGTGGCGTGCTCGGACCAGGCCGGATCTCCCGCACCGCCTCTGATCCGCTGCACGGTGCGCAGGATGCCGGCTGGATCGTCGGGGTGCTGGTAGCCGTACGCCTCGAAGGGACCCGGGCCCAGGTTGACGATGACGCTGTCGAACCGCAGCCAGCGCACGCCCTTGGGCCGCTTCTGGATGCTGAAGTCCTTGGGGGCCAGCATGACCAGGTCCGGCAGGACCGATGTCTCCGGGTGCGCGCCCGCCACGGGCCCCGCCACCAGCAGCTGCAGCAGCGCCATGACCGCGCTCAGCCACAGCGCCAGCCCGGTGCGGGCTCCCGCATGCTTGATCATCACGCCGCCAGCATCCGCGGCGCAAGGCGGGCTGTCAATGGCATACGACGCATGTCGTAGGGCGGTCGCGTCAGTCGTCGGTTGGGGCGCCGAGCGGCGAGGCGCAGGGTGTGCACATCGGACCCTTCGCACCCAAGGAAACCACGCAGATGATCTCACTGGCACCACGTATCACAAGCCTTCTCGCCGCGGTCGCGGTCGTCGCGCTCACCCTGCCCACGCTCGCCGTGGCAGCCGCTCCCATCCGCACCACGGACACCGCCCACGGCACCGGCGGTCGTATCACGACCGCGGACGGCACCATCGACTTCAGCCTCTTCTTCAGCACCCTGATCGGTGCGCGAGGCGGCATCAACTATTCCGGGCCGCTGGGCAACCTGTTCGGGCCGGAGGGCTTCGCCCAGATGGACGGCAACCGCCTCACCGGCGAGTTCTTCCTGATCGACGGCGAAACCAGCGAGCCGGCGGGCTTTGCCCTGTACGACATCACGTTCTCCCCTGCCGGCCCGGAAGCCGCCAGCCACGAGGTCGTGCAGGACGGCAATCACCGATCCATCCTGGACCTGGTGGAGCAGCCCATGCTGGCCAACGGCACCCTCACGATGCCCGACGGCACGGTCTTTCCGTTGGTCGACGTGTCGGCCTCACGGTTCGTGGCCGACACCTGGACGAACAGCCCCGACGCGACCATCCTGGACGGGTCGGAGACCTTCATCGAGGCCAACTGGCAGCTGGATGGGGCGCCGCTCACGTTCCGCGTGAACGTGACGGAGCTGAGCTCCAACGCGGTGGTCTTCGTCCAGCCGCTGGCCGGCGGCGAGATCATCGGGACTGAGCGGCCGGTGTTCGTGGACGACACCATGACCGCCGAGTTCACCCTGATCCGGTCGGATCGGACCGTGGCCGGCGATGCCCTGGTCCGGCTTCGCGTGACCGAGCTCGGCAACAGCAGCGGGTTCGAGCAGACCGAGATCAGCCGTCGACGGGTGATCACCACCCAGATCGCCGTCGCCGGCGAGATGACCGTCACCCTGGACGGCGTGACCAACGTGTTCGACCTGACCGATGCCGACGTGTTCGCCACCCGGCAGTCGTGGCACGGAATCCAGTTCCCGCACCCGGAGGGCGGCGAGGGCTGACCCTCGGCTCGGCCCGGCCCCCCGGGCGAGTCCAGCTCGCGCCCCGCCCGCCAGGGATGGGCGCGAAGCCCAAGCCCGCCGGGGCCCGGGGCGAGGATGAGCCTTTCCTCATGCACAGTCGTGCGG
>JBOGSY010000135.1:0-5612 GCA_050691915.1 Candidatus Limnocylindria bacterium
GGACCAGGGCCTGGCCACCGCATTCGGCACAGACCGCGGCGTGCATCTCGCGCTGCCCGCCCCCACCTCCGGAGCCGATCCCCAGGGCTCTGTTCTGCTTCGCCACCGCTCGGCAGCTGGGACACCGCTGGGGCTCGTTGACGAGGCCCTTCTCGGCGTAGAACTGCTGCTCCCCGGCGGAGAAGACGAAGTCCATCCCGCAGTCTCGGCAGCGGATGGTCTTGTCGGCGTACACCCTACCCTTGCCTCCTGTTCGCACGCCCGGGCCGGAACTTGGACGGTGCTGTTCCCCTGGGCCTGGGCTGAATGCGTGCGGCAGGTTGGGGTGCGAGCAATGGACCGGGACGTTCAGCGCCCGACTATACACGCGGCTTCAAGGGGTGTATAGACGTTCGCCCGACGGGTGACCGATGGCTTGGCAGCCTGCTGGTCACCTTCCCGGCACACCCGTCCCGCAGGCTTTCCGCAGTTCATCCGCGCATGGTGGGGCCACATGACCGAGCTGCCCTCCGCCTCTCCACGACCTCGCAGCTGGCTCCGGTTCGTACCCGCGATGACCCTCCTGTCGGGCGACCTGGCGCTGGCGGTGCGAGCCGTGGCGGGCGAGACCGCCATCCTGGCGCGCTAGCTAGTAGGCCTGCACCTCCGCCTCGCGCTGCATGGTGTAGAAGCGCGTGTTCGACTTGCGGAACTGGAGCGGGACCTCGCCGATTGGCCCGTTGCGGTGCTTGGCGACCTTGGCCTTGACCAGCTCGACCTCGCTCTCCGAATTCTGCTCACCCTCCCGGTAGAGGAAGACGACGACGTCCGCATCCTGCTCGATGCTGCCCGATTCCCGCAGGTCGGACAGGCGCGGCTCCTGGGTGCCGCGCTGCTCCACGCCGCGTGACAGCTGGGACAGGGCGATAACGGGCACCTTGAGCTCACGAGCCAGCTGCTTGAGGCCTCGGCTGATCTCGCTCACCTCCTGGACCCGGTTGGCGTCCTTCTGGGACGTGGATCCCTGCATCAGCTGCAGGTAGTCGACGATCACCAGGTCCAGGCCGCGCTGCTCCGCCTCCAGCCGCCGGGCCTTGGTCCGCAGCTCCATGACCGTCAGGACCGGGGAGTCGTCGATCCACATCGGCGCGCCGTGCATGGCGTTCATGACCTCGGCGATCTTCGACCAGTCGGTCTCATCCACGAACCCGGTCTGCAGCGGCCTGGGGTTAATGCCGGACTCCGCCGAGAGCAGGCGCAGCGCCAGCTGCTCCTTGCTCATCTCCAGGCTGAAGATCCCGACCTTCTTCCCCTCCCGCACCGCGGCGTGCTGGGCGATGTTCAGGGCCAGGCTCGTCTTCCCGACGCTGGGCCGCGCGGCCAGGATGATGAGGTCCGACTGCTGAAACCCGCCGAGCAGCGCGTCCAGGTGCGAAAGGCCGGAGGGGATCCCCAGGATCTGGCCGCGATGCTCGTGCAGGTACTCCAGCCGGTCGTAGGCCTGGCCCAGCAGGGTTGCGAGCGA
The DNA here is from genome assembly GCA_050691915.1 of Candidatus Limnocylindria bacterium. GTDB lineage: Bacteria > Chloroflexota > Limnocylindria > QHBO01 > QHBO01 > JBOGSY01. The sequence continues at coordinate 1,505 of JBOGSY010000135.1, forward strand.
GTCGAACCCGCCGGCGGTCCGATGCTGGCTGATCTCGAACAGGATGCCCTCCGCCCGGTCGATGGCGGCCTCCGCATCATTGGCCTCCTCGTAGCCGACGGCCGCGATCTTTCCGGCGGCGGCGATCAGGTTGCGCAGTACGGACTTGCGCTCCACGATGCGGCCGTAGTGCTCGACATGGACGGCCGTGGGCACCGTGTTCATCAGGTTGGCCAGGTAGGCCGGGCCGCCGATCTGGTCCAGCCGCTCGCGGCGCGCCAGGTCGTCCGCCAGGGTGACCAGGTCGATAGGCTCCCGCTGGCCATGGAGCCCGACCATCGACTCGTAGATGTCGGCGTGCTGCTGGCGATAGAAGTCGGCCGAGCGCAGGAAATCGGCGACCTTCAGGATTGCGTCGGGGTCGATCAGGATCGAGCCGAGGACGCTCTGCTCCGCCTCGACCGCCTGGGGCGCCAGCTTGTCGATGCTCATCGTGGTCGTGCCGCCGGGTATCGTGCCTTGGCGATGGATGGACCGGCCCGCGTGGGTCGCCCCGACGCAACCCTACGGCGTTTGTCCGGCGGGCCGGGTGACTTGTCCTCAGGCCGGGGCCGACTTCCCCACAACATTCGACATTCGTCGGGGATAACCCCGGTCAGGCTGTGGATTCAGCCCCGTTGGCCCGGTCCCACGCGCCCAGCGGCGCGTCGGCGGATGCCAACGTCCTCCCGGTACGCGACAGCTTGACTGTCACGCCGCTGGGCGGCCGGCGCTCCGTCAGGCCGGAACCACCGTCACGGTCAGCGAGGCCTCCACGCCGGCCATGAGGCGGATCTCCACCCGGTGGTCGCCGACGGTCTTGATCGGCTCCCGAAGGTGGATGGCGTGGCGGTCGATCTCGATCCCCTCGCGTGCGATCATGTCGGCGATCTCGCGGTTGGTGACCGAGCCGAAGAGCCGGTTCTTCTCGCCGGCCTTCACCGCCACCTGCAGCTTCAGCTCGCGCAGCCGCTCGGCCATGGCCTCGGCGCTGGACCGCTCGGTTCGGTCGCGTTCCTCGCGCTCGGCGCGATGGCGCTCCCAGTTCTTCAACGCCCCGGCATCGGCCACGACGGCGGCGCCGTGGGGCAGCAGGAAGTTGCGGGCGTAGCCGTCCTTGACGTCCTTGACATCACCGGCACGCCCCAGGCCCTTCACGTCGTGCTTGAGGATCACCTTCATCGTGGGCGGTTCCCTTTCTGGTTCGGTCGTCGGCCGGCCGCAAGCGGCAAGGCGGGAGTCAGTTCAGTCGTTCGGCTGCCGGCTGCGCCTCGGCGACGGGATCCGCGGCGGCCGTCCGCCGCAGCCGCCGGCCGTGCCAGTCGCGGAGCATCCCCTTCACCGCGGCGGAATCGCGCAGGTCACCGTAGCGCTCCAGCAGCTCCGGCAGGCGGTCGCGGATCGCGTCGTAGCGATGGCCCATCAAGGCCCGCAGCCTGGCCAGGTCGCGGTCGAGGTCGGCTGTGCCGTTCCGCGCCCGCTCGGCGTGCTCCTCGCGAACGCCGCGCGGCGCGTTGGCCAGGAACAGGTCCAGCACCAACAGCAGGACGGTGAGGTCGTCCGCCTGGCCGAGGATCGGAACCGCGTCGGGTATCAGGTCCAAGGGAACGATGACATACGCCAGGCCGGCCACCAGGAGCGCCTTGAGCGGCAGCGGCGTGCGCGGATCACGCACCAGCCCCCACACCACCCGGGCGTAGGTCGGCAGCTTCCAGATGAGGCGGGCCAGGCGCAGGTAGCGCCATCGGCCGGACACGTTCAAGGCGGGCCTCCGGGGTCGTTCGGGTGGGCGGATGATAGCAGGGCAGCGGGCCGGGCATCGGTTGACAATAGAACGCATGTTCGGCTAGCATGGCGGGCGACCGTCGCAGTGGGAGCCGCCCGTGACCAGGCACGACGCCGAGCGCAAGCAGAAGATCCTCGAGTGCGTGGCCCGCACCGTCGCGGATCGTGGCTATCCACCCTCCGTGCGCGAGATCGCGGATGCGGTCGGGCTGGCCTCGACGTCCGCCGTCCACCACCACCTGATCGCCCTCGAGCGCGACGGCCTGCTGGAGCGCGGGTCGCACGCATCGCGCGCGCTACGCCTGACCGCTCGCGGCGAGGCGGAGCTGCACGCCGCTCCCCATGCTGCCCGGCGCCATGGTCGGGTCACCCCCTTCCGGATGCCCGTCGACCGTGACGTCCTGGCCCTTCCGGTCCTGGGCGAGATCGCCGCCGGCCAGCCGATCGAGGCCTACGCGGACGGGGCCGAGTCGCTCGAGGTTCCGCGCTCGCTGCAGGCCCGCGACGATTCCTACGTCCTCCGCGTCCGCGGCAAGAGCATGATCGACGCCCTCATCGACGATGGCGACTACGTCGTCGTCCAGCCCCAGGCCACGGCCCACGACGGTGACATCGTGGTCGCATTGCTGGAGGACAACGGCGTGACCCTCAAGCGCTTCTTCCGCGAGCAGGACCGGATCAGGCTCCAGCCCGCCAACGCGGAGATGGAGCCCATCTACGCGTCGGAGGTCCAGGTGCAGGGCAAGGTGGTGGGGGTCATCCGCAAGCTCGGCTGAGCGGCCACGAGGTGCGGATCGGCCCATGAGCCGCACCATTCTGCACGCCGACCTGGACGCGTTCTACGCCAGCGTGGAGGTGCTGGACAACCCGGCGCTGCGCGGCCGGCCGGTGATCGTGGGTGGCGATCCCAACGCGCGCGGCGTGGTGAGCGCAGCCTCCTACGAGGCGCGCCGCTACGGCGTCCACTCCGCAATGCCGCTGCGCACCGCGCAGCGGCTCTGCCCGCAGGGCGTCTTCCTGCCGGGCCGCTTCGGCCGCTACAACGAGCTGTCGCGCCAGGTGATGGAGATCTTCGCCTCCTTCACGCCGCTGGTCGAGCCGATCAGCCTGGACGAGGCCTTCCTGGACGTGACCGCCAGCCGGGCCGCGTTCGGCAACGGGGAGACCATCGCGCGGCGGATCAAGGAGCGGGTCCAGGATGAGGCGGGCCTGGTGGTGAGCGTCGGCGTCGCCACCAACAAGCTGTGTGCCAAGGTGGCTTCTGACCTGCGCAAGCCGGACGCCCTGGTGGTGGTCCCCCCCGGCGACGAGGCCGCCTTCCTGGCGCCGCTGCCGGTCAGCCGCCTGTGGGGCGTCGGGCCACAGGCCCGGCAGGCGCTGGCCGACTACGGAGTGGCCACCATCGGCCAGCTGGCGGCCCTGGCGGAGGGCACCCTGCGGCGACGGTTCGGCATCCACGGGGCCGATCTGGCGCTGCGCGCGAGGGGCATCGATCCGGCGCCGGTCGTGCCTACCCATGCGCCGAAGTCGGTCGGCCACGAGCTGACCTTCGACCACGACGTGACCGAGGTGGCGCGCCTGGAGGCGACCCTGCTGGACCTTGCCGAGTCGGTCGCCTCCCGCCTGCGGCGTCACGGTCTGGTCGCCGGCGGCGTGCAGCTGAAGCTCCGCTACGAGGGCTTCGACACCATCACCCGCCAGGCGCCGCTGGACCACCAGGCCCGCGAGTCCGAGCCGCTCTACGAGCTCGCCAGCGTGCTGCTCCACCGCGCGCTCGCGCCGGACCGCGCGGTGCGCCTGATCGGCCTGACGGCGATCAACCTGGCAGACGTGCAGCAGCTGACCCTGTTCGATGCGCCGGAGCGTGCGGATCGCCTCACGCGCTCGATCGATGTCGTGCGCCAGCGTTTCGGCGAGGCGGCGATCACCCGTGCGCGGCTGATCGGTCATTCCGACCACCGGCGCCCGGACTTCGGCATGCGACCCGATCCGCCGCCCGATGACGCTTGACTGATCGAACATCTGTTCGTATGCTATGGGTCGGAATAGAACGCCTGTTCGGTGCCCTGCGCAGGCGCGTGCAGAGGAGCGTTGCGATCATGGCACTCGTCAAGATCACCCCCACACCCGCCCACGTCCAGTGGGATCGGCGCCAATCCCTGCCTGTCCAGGTCCGCATCGGCGATCGGCAGCTGATGGTCACCAGTGTTGACGCCGTTCGCGACGAGACGGCTGCCTTCCCCGCGCATGCCGGTCCCCGGGTCACCTTCCTGGTGGCGACCGATGCCGGGCAGGCGTCTCTCGT
>JBOGSY010000136.1:0-5604 GCA_050691915.1 Candidatus Limnocylindria bacterium
GGTCTTGGGTGCGGGCGTGGCGGGCGGCGCACCGTCGCCGGCGGCCTGCACGCCCATCGCCTGGCCGATCAGGCCGGTCACGTCGAGCCCGGTCAGGCCCTTCACCGCGGCGCTGGCCTCGGCCACGGTGCGGGTGGTGGTCCGCACCACCTCCGAGGCCCCGTCGCTGGACAGGACGGTCAGGTTGTCGATGCTGGCCATCGGCTCGGCCGCGGCGCGGACGATATCGGGCAGCATGCCCAGCACGGTCTGGATCACCGCCGCCTCGTTGAACTGCTTGTAGGCCTCCGCCCGGAGGGCGAGCGCCTTGGCCTCCGCCTCGCCCTTGGAGAGCACGATCTGGGCCTCCGCGGTGCCCTCCACCTGGGTCCGATGCGCCTCCGCCTCCGCGTTGACCGACACCACCCGGGCCTGCGCCTCGCCCTTGGTGATGGCGATGGATGCCTCGGCCTGGCCGGCCAGCTTGACGCGCTCCGCCTCCGCCTGGGCCTGGGCGATGCGCGCCAGCTTGTCGCCCTCTGCCCGCCGGACCTGGGCGTCGGCCTCCGCCTCGGCGGGTCGCACCGTCGAGGCGACCAGCTCTTGCTGCTTGCGCGCAGCCTCCAGCTCGGCCAGTTCGGTCTGCTTGCGGGTCACCTCCTGGGTGGCCTCCGCCTGGGCCAGCGGTCCGGCCTGGGCGGCACGTGCCTGGGCGGCCTGCGTCTGGGTCTGGACCTCGGCCTCGCGCAGGGCGACGTCGCGCTGGGCGTTGATCTTGATCTGCTGCGACTCCGCCTCGCGGACGGCGGCCTCCTGGTCGGCCGTGGCCTTCGCCATCCTGGCGTCGCGCTCCACGATGGCCAGCTTCTGCTGGCCCAGCAGGTCGACGTAGCCGGACTCGTCGTTGATGGACTGGATGGTGAAGGCGTCGATCTGCAGGCCCGAGGTCGCCAGGTCGCCCTTGGCCGAGTCCTGGACCTGCTGGAGCAGCTTCTGGCGGTCCATGATCAGCTCCTCGATCGTCAGGGTGCCCACGATCGAGCGCAGCGAGCCCTCTAGGACGTTCTTGACTATCGAGTCCACCTGCTCGTCGCGCGCGTCCAGGAAGCGCTCCGCGGCGTTGCGGATGGACTCCACGTCGCGGCCGATCTTGAAGGTCGCCACGCCCTGGACCGCGACCTTGATGCCCTGGCTGGTGACCGCGTCCGGGAGGGCGACCCCGATCTGGCGGGCGGTGAGCTTGATCTTGCCCACCTTGTGGATGAGCGGCAGCACGAAGGTCCCGCCCCCGACCACCACCCGGATCCCCTTGTCGTCGGCCTTCAGGGCGGCGACGTCGCCGCGCTCGTCGCGCACCCGCGCCCCGCGCGAGCCGGCCACGATCAGCGCCTCGTTGGCGTTCGCCACCCGGTAGCGGCTGGCCACGTAGCTGGCCAGCAGGGCCACGATGACGACGGCGACGATGATCAGCAGCGGCCCGCCGCCGACCAGGTTGACGAGATCAGGCATCGGTCTCCCCTCCGGTGGCCGCGGTGAGCGGCTTGACGATGAGCGTCCCGCCCACCACGTCGGTAACGCTGACCAGCGTCCCGGCGGAGATGTCGCGGTCCGCGGTGGCGGTCAGGTCGTGCGACGCGCCGCCGTAGCTGAGCAGGACGCTGCCGTTGCGCCCGGCGGGGATCCCCACCGAGATCCGCCCCGACCGTCCCACCAGGTCCGCCAGGTTGAAGGCCTGCGGCGCCTCCGCCCGGCGCAGGATGCTGAACAACAGGAAGACCGCGCCGGCGCCCAGCAGCCCGGAGGCGGCACCCACCAGCGACGCCGGGCCGGCTGACAGGCTGAGGGCCTCCGTCCCGATCAGGCCGCCCACGCCGAACATGGCCACGAAGGCCAGCAGCAGCGGCATCAGCGTGACGCCGCCCAGGTCGAAGTCCAGGTGCAGGAAGTCGAGCAGGCCGCCCAGCAGGTCGTCCAGCAGGACCGTCACCAGCAGCAGGATGCCGCCCACCGCCAGGCACACGACGAAGATCGTGTTCGCGACGTCGATGGTGAACACCGGGTCGGTCCCTCCGTGTGCGGCGGGCGCTCGGGGCGCGGGCGGAGAGCATAGCGTCGCGCGCCGCGCCGCGACAAGGATTGCCCCAGCCTGGCGCACCGCGCCGCGGAGGTGGCACACTTGCGCCTCCATCAGTCCAGGACGCCGGCGCCCCGATCCAACCGACCGGCGTCCCAACCGAACAAACGGAGGCAGCCATGGCCCCCCGGGTCCTGACCGTCAGCGGGCCGATCCCGCCCGAGCGCGTCGGCTTCACGCTCCCGCACGAGCACACCGGTATCCACCTCTGGCACATCCCGGGCCGATGGGACCACTGGGAGCTGACGCCCGACGAGCTGGCCGTCGCCGACGAGCTGCGCGACTTCCGGCGGCGCGGCGGCTCGACCCTGGTCGACCCGACGCCCCGCGGCGTGGGACGCGACCCTGAGCGCCTGCGGCGGCTGGCCAGCCGGACGGGGATCCAGGTCGTGATGGGCTGCGGCTGGTACTCGGAGGCCTACCTCCCGCCTGAGGCGCTGGTCGATCGGCGGAGCGTGGGCGACCTGGCCGAGGAGCTCATCGCCGAGGTCCGCGACGGGGTGGCCGGGACCGGGGTCCGCCCGGGGATCATCGGCGAGATCGGGACCGACCGGCCATGGGTCAGCGCCCTCGAGGAGCGCGTCCACCGCGCCGCCGCCCGCGCCGCCATCGCCACCGGCCTGGCGATCACGACCCACAGCCTGCGGTCGCCGGTCGGCCTGGCCCAGCTGCGCATCTTTGAGGAGGAGGGTGTCGAGCCGGCGCGGGTCGTCATCGGTCATGCCGACTCGTACCCGGTCCTCGACCACTACCTGGCCATCCTGGAGCGCGGAGCCAACCTGGAGTTCGACTCGCTGGGGCACCGCTTCGGGACCGAGGAGGCCGCCGAGCCGCGCCTGGTGGAGCTGGTCGTGGAGCTGCTGGAGCGCGGCTACGGCCCGCAGCTGCTCCTGAGCCAGGACGTCAGCCACAACGCCCAGCTCAAGGCCAACGGCGGCTTCGGCTATACCTACCTGCAGCAGCATTTCCTGCCCACCCTGCGGACGGCGGCGGTGGGGGAGGGCGAGATCGCGCAGATGATGGTCGACAACCCGCGGCGCATCCTGACGATCGGCTAGGAGGCCGGACGTGGCCGAGGCTCGGGATCCGGTCGTCGACCTGCGCCGCATCGCGTTCCTGCTGGAGGCGGCCAACGAGCCGTCGTACCGGGTCGGGGCCTTCCGCAACGCGGCACGCACGCTGGGCGGGCTGCCGGACGGGGAGCTGCCGGCCCGCGCGCGGGCGGGGACCCTGCGCCAGCTGGCCGGCATCGGTGAGGTGGTCGAGCGCACGATCCTGGAATCGCTGCGCGGCGAGGAGCCGGTCTACCTGCGCCGGCTGGAGGCCACCGGTGGCCGGATGGTGGCCGAGCTGGGGGCGGAGCTGTGTGCCGCCCTGCGCGGCGACCTCCACGTGCACTCCGACTGGAGCGACGGTGGGGCGCCCGTGGCCGAGATGGCCGGCGCCGCCGCCGAGCTGGGCCGCGAGTACATGGTCCTGACCGACCACTCGCGCGGCCTGAGCGTGGCCAACGGGCTGTCAGCCGAGCGGCTGGAGCGCCAGCTGGACGAGGTCGACCGGCTCAACCGGGAGCTGGCGCCGTTCCGGATCCTGACCGGGATCGAGGTCGACATCCTGCCGGACGGCGCCCTGGACCAGGAGCCGGAGCTGCTCTCGCGCCTGGACCTGGTGGTCGGCAGCGTCCACTCCGAGCTGCGGATGGCGGAGCGGCTCATGACGCGGCGGATGGTCACCGCCCTGGCCGATCCCCTGCTCGACGTGCTGGGTCACTGCACCGGCCGGATGAAGACCGGCAAGCGGAACCGGCCGCCGTCGGCCTTCGACCCGGAGATCGTCTTCGCCGCGGCCGCCCGCTTCGACAAGGCAGTCGAGGTCAACGCCCGGCCGGAGCGCCTGGACCCGCCCAAGCGGCTGCTGCGCCTGGCGCTGGAGGCCGGCTGCCGGGTGGCGATCGACTCGGACGCCCACGCCCCCGGCCAGCTCGCCTGGCTGCCGTACGGCTGCGACCGGGCGGCGGCATGCGGCGTGCAGATCGGGTCGGTCGTCAATGCGCTCGACGCCGACGGCCTGCTGGCCTGGGCCCGGGCGCACGAGGCCTGACCGGGCCGGACCCCGCGGCGCCATGGGTCCATACTGGCGCCCCAGCCGCAGACGAGGAGAGAGACCCGATGTCCGTCGCACGCGTCACCGAGCTCAGCTGCACCTCCCCCGAATCATTCGAGGATGCCATCCGCCAGGGGATCGAGCGCGCCAACCGCACCCTGCGCCAGGTCCGCAGCGCCTGGGTCAAGGAGCAGCGCGTCAGCATCGGCCGGGACGGCAGCATGGAGTTCCAGGCCAACATCCTGGTGACCTTCGTCCTCGAGGACTGAGCCGGTCGACGATCTCCCCTACCAGGGGGGTGCCAGCGCCTCCATGGTCGACCGGTCGGCGTGCAGACCCTCCGGGTTGAGCGGGATCATGGCCACGTGGTCGGCGCCCGCATCCAGCATCGCCCGCAGCCGGCCGCGCACGGCCGCCTCGTCGCCCCAGGCCACCAGCGCGTCGACCACGCGGTCCGCGCCCGGCCTGGCCAGCTCGTCGTCGGCGAAGCCGAGCTCGCGCAGGTTGGCCAGGTAGTTGGGGAGCCCCAGGTAGCGGTCCAGGTAGCGGCGGGCGGCGGCACGGGCCGTGTCGGGATCGGTCTCCAGCAGGCAGGCCTGGCTGACGACCAGGATCGGGCGGGGGCGCCCGGCGACCGCGGCGGCGTCGTCCAGGATGCGGCGCGCGGCGGGGATGTAGGAGGGCGGGACCAGGTACGGGAAGGCGCCGTTCGCGTGGGTGGCGGCCAGCGCCAGCATCCGCCGGCGAAGGGCCGCCAGGATCACCGGCGGCGGCCCGTGCGGCGTCGGAGCGCGATAGCTGGCCGCGGCGTAGGCCTCCAGGTACTGGCGCATGGCGCTCAGCGGGCCGCGGTAGGCGTGGCCGCGCACCTCGCTGACGGTGTCGCGGTGGCTGATGCCCAGGCCCAGCAGCATCCGTCCGCCGGAGAGCTCGTGGACGGTGGAGGCGCCGGCGCGCATGGCCACCGGGTCTCGCCCGTAGGTGACCGCGATGCCGACCCCCAGCTCCAGCCGGCCGGTGTGCGCTGCCAGGTGGGCCAGCAGGGCGAACGGGTCCCGACCCGCCGTCTCCTGGGTCCAGATCGCGTGGTAGCCGGCTGCCTCCGCGGAGCCCGCGAAGGCGACCACCTGGTCGGCGGGCAGCCGGTCGAAGTTCGACCAAACCCCGCCCGAGCCGATGCGCGGGCCCTGGCTGCCCGCGTTCACCCCTGGCCGGATTCGGCGAGGCCGATGCGGCCTTCGGCGCGGACGAAGCGCGCGCGGTAGACCGGGTTCGAGACGCGCGCGCTGACGGCGGCCGCGTCCAGGGGCTTGGCGGAGCGGGGCGGCTGGTAGCGGCCACGTTCGAGGATGGCCGCGGCCAGCTCGGCGGCGGTGGATGGCCCGCGC
>JBOGSY010000137.1:0-5585 GCA_050691915.1 Candidatus Limnocylindria bacterium
CGCCCGCGCCGCGCCTCGACCGGGCGCAGGCGTCGGGGAGCATGAGGCGGTGACCCGGATCCTGCTCTACACCGGCAAGGGCGGCGTCGGCAAGACCAGCGTGGCGGCCGCGACCGCGGTGGCCTGTGCCGCGCGCGGCTACCGGACGATCGTGCTGAGCACGGACATCGCGCATTCCCTGGGCGATGCCTTCGACGAGGAGCTGGGCCCCGAGCCGCGGGAGCTCGCGCCGAACCTGTGGGGCCAGGAGTCGGAGGTCTTCCACAATGTCGCCAAGTACTGGGGCCGCATCCAGGCCTACGCCGCCAGCGTGCTGCGCTGGCGCGGCCTAGACGATGTGCTGGCCGAGGAGATGACCGTCCTGCCCGGCATGGACGAGGTCGGCAGCCTGCTGTGGATCGCCGAGCACCACGACTCCGGGGATTACGACGTGGTGGTGGTCGACGCCGCGCCCACCGGTGAGACGCTCCGGCTCCTCTCCCTGCCGGAGGCCGGCCGCTGGTGGATGGAGAAGGTTGAGCCCATTGGGCGGCGGATCAGCAAGCTGACCGGACCCCTCATCCAGCGCGTTGTCGGCATGCCCATGCCCGGCGACGACGTGTTCAACGCCGGCGAGGACCTGTTCCGCAAGCTGGAGCACATGCATTCGCTGCTGGTCGATCCGGCCAGGACATCGGTCCGGGTGGTGCTGACCCTGGAGCAGGTCGTCATCAAGGAGGCCCAGCGCTCGTTCACCTACTTCCACCTGTACGGCTATCCGACCGACCTGGTGGTCGCCAACCGGATCCTGCCGGACGAGGTGGGACCCTTCTTCCGCGGCTGGTACGAGGCCCAGCAGCGCCATGGACCCATGGTGGAGCAGACCTTCGCCCCCATCCCGGTTCGCTATGCGCCGTTCTTCGATCGGGAGGTGGTGGGGTTGGAGATGCTCAGCCGGCTGGGCCGGGCGCTGTACGGCGAGACGGATCCGGCGACCCACTACTATCGCGGGCAGCCATACTCGGTGGTGCGCGATGACGGGGAGTTCGTGCTGAGCCTGGAGCTGCCCTTCGCCGCCCGGGACGAGATCAGCCTCTCGCGTCACGCGGACGAGATCGTGATCGAGGTCGGAAGCTGGCGCCGGAACCTGGTCCTGCCGCGGGCGCTGCTGGACGCGCCGACCCGCGGGGCGAAGTTCGACGACCATGTGCTGAAGGTCCGCTTCGCGGCTCCGCCGCGCAGCGGCGTGGGCGGCATGACTGGAGGTGGCACACGTGGATGAGTCGAGGACCCACGAGATGGAGGCCCGGATCGCGGACCTGGAGCGGCGCCTGCGTGGCGGCGATCGCCGCGAGAGCATGGAGACCGCGCTGTGGGCCCTGATGCGCAACGTCTTCCCTGACGAGACCCGGCGCCACATGAAGGCGGCGGGACGCGAGCAGCTGCTGGCGGCCCGCAGCTACCTGGACCACTGGATCGCCAAGCTGGACGAGCGGCCCGCCGCGGAGCCGCCGGAGCGCGAGACGATCACGGTCGAGTAGCGGCGTCGTATCCTCGGCCCATGACCGACCAGATCGGGGTCATCGGCGCCGGCGCGTGGGGGACGACGCTGGCCGTGAAGCTGGCGTCGGACCAGCGGCCGGTCACGATCTGGGCCCACACCGCCGAGGCGAGTCAGCAGCTCGACCAGGCCCGCGAGAACGCGCGCTACCTTCCCGGCATCGTCTTTCCGCCCAACATCCGCGTCGCCACCGATATCGCCTACCTGGCGGAGCCGCACCGGGCCTACGTGCTCGCCGTTCCCTCGGCCCACCTGCGGGCGACCCTGCGCCGGCTGGGTGATGGCCTGTATCCGGACGCCACGCTGCTGTCCGTGGTCAAGGGCATCGAGGAGGGCACCCACCTGCGCATGAGCGAGGTGATCGCCCAGGAGCTGCCCGGGCGGCGGGTGGCGGTCCTGTCCGGCCCCAACCTGGCCCGCGAGATCGCCGCCGGCAAGCCGGCCGGCTCGGTGGTGGCCTCGGAGGACGCCGAGCTGGCGGCCGACCTGGCATCGGTCCTGGCGTCCGATCGGTTCCGGGTCTACACCAACCCCGACGTGATCGGGGTGGAGCTGTGCGGGGCGTTGAAGAACGTGGTTGCGCTGGCGGCGGGCATGGTCGATGGCCTGGGATTCGGCGACTCGGCCAAGGCCGGCATCATCACCCGCGGACTGGCCGAGATCACGCGGCTGGGCGTCGCCGCCGGGGCGCATCCGGGCACGTTCGCCGGGCTGGCCGGTGTGGGCGACCTGATCGCCACCTGCATGAGCCCCCTGTCCCGCAACCGCAGGGCCGGCGAGCTGATGGCCTCCGGCCTGTCCTGGACCGATGCCGCCGCGCTCCTCCACGGCGTGGCCGAGGGGGTCGACACCGTGCGCGGGGCGCTGGCCCTGGCGGCCGTCCACGACGTCGAGCTGCCGATCGCGGAGCAGGTGGCCGCGGTGGTGCACGAGGGCCGCCCACCCCTGGTCGCCGTCGCGGAGCTGATGGGCCGCGAGCAGAAGGACGAGCTGGCCGGCCAGCGCGCCTAGCGGCGCCCGGACGTTCGGCACGGCGCGATCACGCCATCCGGCCCTCGACCTGAATCCCTGGGTGGCGCGCCTGACCGCCTGACGGCGACGGGCGCCTTCCGGCTTGGAGCAGCGCGGGGGAGAATGAGGGATGGACCGCGCACGGCTGGCCGAACTGGCAGCTCACCACGGCCTGGCGCTGGTGGGCGTCACCGATGCCTCGCCGCTGCCGGAGGCGCGCGCCCGAATGGACGAGAGCCTGGCGGCCGGACGCATGGCCCGGATGGACTGGATGGGCGGCGATCGCCCGCGGCTGGCGACCGAGCCACGGTCCCATGACGCCTCGGCTCGCTCGGTGATCGTGGTCGCCGCCGCCTATGCCGGCGCCGGCCGGAGGGCCTGGGACCCGCAGCCCGACGCGCTGCAGCGGGCCCTGGCTCCCGTGCTCGACGGGTCGCCGGCGGAGCCGGCCGGCCGGATCGCGCGCTACGCGCTGGGGAGCGACTACCACCACTCGCTCCGTGAACGCCTGGAGCGGCTGGCAGCCGAGCTGCGCGCCGAGGGGCTGGCGACCGGCGAGGTCGCCTACGTCGACGACCGGCCGCTGGCGGAGCGGGCCCTGGCCGCGCGGGCGGGCCTGGGCTGGATCGGGAAGAACTCCAACCTGCTGACCCATGACCCGGCCGGCTCCTGGGTCTTCCTGGGGGCGCTGCTGACCTCCGCCGAGCTGGCCGCGGACGAACCCATCCGCAGCAGCTGCGGCTCGTGCGCGCGCTGCCTGTCCGGCTGCCCGACCGGCGCGATCGTGGCTCCCCAGACCATCGACGCCCGGCGCTGCATCAGCTACCTGACGATCGAGCATCCCGGCCCGCTGAGCGACGGGGAGGCACGCGCCCTGGGCGACTGGATCTTCGGCTGCGACGTCTGCCAGGAAGTGTGCCCCGTGAACGCGGAGGCGGACGACGCGGGACCGATGCGGGTCCCGCTGCTGCCGCTGATCGAGTGGCTGCTGCCGCTCGGGACGCGGGCCTTCGACCGCGCGGTGGGGGAGACGGCGCTGACGCGGGCGGGCCGGCATCGGCTCCTGCGCAACGCGATCGCCGCCCTGGGCAACGCCGGCAGCCTGCCGGATGCCGCGGAGCCTCTCCTCCACCGGGCCGCGGCGGACCGCCGCCCCGAGATTCGCGCCCAGGCGAGGCGCGTGCTGGTCACGTAGGGGGCAGCCCGCCGATTGATCGGTCGATCGGCGATAGGCAGTGCCTGCGGCGCTTCGAATGGTTGGCTGGCACGGGCGACCAGGATCGCCTCGATGGTAGGATGCTGCCTACCGCTCGGTTGATGTGCGTTTTCTCGCAGCGGCTGGATTAGACTCCCGGGGCGTAGCGCAGCCTGGTAGCGCACCTGAATGGGGTTCAGGAGGTCGGAGGTTCGAATCCTCTCGCCCCGACCACTCGTCTTCCACGCGGTTCGGTGCTTCTCCCCGCACGGCCGGCCGCAGTCCCGCCGCGGTGGACCCATCTACCATCGTGAGCCGACCCGATCAGGCCTCCTGTGTCACGAGGGCGGGGCCCGCCGCCGCCGCCACCAGGTCGGCCAGGTTGGAGGCCCAGTCGGCCGCACGCTTCAGCTCGCCCGGCTCGAGCACCGGCTTCGTCGAGACCATGAAGCTCTCCGCCGGAACCACGACGCGTGCTCCCAGCTGCTCCAGCCGCTGGCCGATGCCCTCGGCCGCGGAGCCGGAGAGCCAGCGTGGCCATCGGACCCGGGTGTCGAACGCCGCCGCCGCGATGCCTCGTACCGAGAAGGTGTTGAGCCGGTCCAGCAGGGCCGTCATCGGCTCCGTCATTCCGTGGCCCTCGGTCGGGCCGCCGACCACGAGCAGGTCGAGGCCGGGTGGGAGCTCGGGGCCGACCTCATCCGCGGCAAGGAGCTGCGCGGGGCCGCGCGAGCTCAGCTGTGTCGCGATCGCCTCTGCGACGGCGCGGGTGTTGCCGCTGCGTGACGCGTAGACCACTAGGCTGTTCACGGTCGATCACCTCGTACTCGGATGGCGTGCCCGGCCCTAAGGTCGCAGCACCGGCCACGCTCGTGCGAATCGTCCGCCCGTGCTCACCCAGGCGGAAGTGCCACCCGTCCCGCTTGGGGAGTGCCTTCCGGCTGGTACCTCGGTCCGCGGGGGTACTGCACCCAACCCCACATCGGCCAAACGAGCGCGTCGGGCGCATCGGCTTTGTTAAATCCGGGGCGTACCGGGGTGACGATCACCTCACTCGCCCGGCGGCCGATCGGCGTCCATCCTTCCGGCCACGACCACGTCGCCGCCCATCAAGGAGGACGCACATTGCGCCGAGAGCGAAGCGGACCCGGGGGAAGCCTCCCTCGTCCCGCGCCGATCGCGACCGAGTTCGCGAGCCGGCGGCGGCGGTCCGTGGCCGTGCTCTCGTCGGTGGGCTTGGCCCTATCGATGCTCCTGGCATACGCCGCGCCCATCAGCGCCGCGCCGGGGACCATGGTCAACGTCGAGCCGGAGGTCGAGACCGTCCAGGCCGGCACCATCGTCACCCTGACCGCCTGGGTCCAGGACGCGGACGGCACGCCGTCGGTCGGCCCAGGGACCGATACCCACGTCCGCTGGTATTTCGTCGCCGGCAGCCCGAACGACATGACCAGCCCGGGCAACAGCCCCGACCTGGAGTGCTGGACGGGCGAGGCCGGCCAGTGCTCGGTGACCTACGTCGCCGCGGCCGAGGGGACCGATGCCATCTGCGCCATCGGCGGGGGCCCCACCACGATGTGCGACGAGCCCTTGGACACGCCGGACTGGAATGACAGCGCCGATGTCGTCCAGCGCATCGTGATAACCGATCCGGGACCCACGCCCGACCCAACGCCGACGCCCACGCCCGACCCGACCCCCACCCCGACGCCCGACCCAACGCCGACACCCACGCCCGACCCGACCCCCACCCCGACGCCCGACCCGACCCCCACCCCGACGCCCGACCCGACCCCCACCCCGACGCCGGACCCGACCCCGACGCCCACGCCCGACCCG
>JBOGSY010000138.1:0-5577 GCA_050691915.1 Candidatus Limnocylindria bacterium
GCCGTGTCCCGCCGCCACCCGGATCGCGGCGTCCAGGCTGGCGCGGCTGCCGACCGCGTCGTAGACCTGGTCGAAGCCGCCGGTCAGCACCTCCTCCCCCACCAGCGACCGATAGCGCCGCGCCCCCGCCAGGCCGGCCGCCGCGACCACCGCATCGCCGACGACCGCCGCGGCTCCCAGCCGCTCGGCCATCGCCCGTTGGGCGGCGTGGCGGGCGACGACGGTGACCCGGGCGCCAGGGGCGGCCATCCGCACGGCCGCCAGGGTGCAGAGCCCCATGGTCCCGCCGCCGATGATCAGGACCTGCTCCCCGTCCTGGGGCGGCGCGGCCAGCACCCCGTGGAGGGCGACCGCCAGCGGCTCGATCAGCACCGCCACCTCGTCGCTGACCGCGTCCGGCACTGCGTGGAGCTGGCTGCGGTGCGCCACCATCTCCTCCGACCAAGCGCCGGGCAGGTCGCGGCAGAAGCCCAGCATCGGTCCCGGCGCGAAGGCGCCGTCGGCCTGGCGCAGGCAGAGGCCGGGCTGGCCCGTGGCACACCACCGGCACGGCTCCAGGCCGCGGACGGCGCAGCCCAGCAGCGGATCCAGGATGACGCGGCTGCCGACCGCCGTGCCGGCCCCCGGTCCCGCCTCGACTACCCGGCCCACGACCTCGTGTCCCAGCACCGCCGGGAACGAGGCGAACGGGGAGAGCACCGCGCTCGCCCTGCCGGTCAGCAGGGCCATATCGGTCCCGCACACCCCCGCCATGACGGGGCGCAGCCGCACCCATTCCGGGCCCGGGAGCGCCGGGGCGGGGAATCGGTCCAGGCCGACCCAGGGCATCCAGCCGCCGGTCAGGCGTGGCAGGCGCGGGCCCAGCAGCCGGAGCGTCCGGTAGTTGAGGGCGGAGGCCGCGAACCGCTGGCGCACGCCGCGGACCATGCGCTGGGGCACCGCTCCGCGTCAGTCCATGGGGACGCGGCGGACGATGCGGGGGCCCACCCGCTCCAGGATCTCGTCCAGGCTGTGGCCGGTGATGGTCAGGCCGTGGTTCTTGAGGCCGATCACCGCCCGCGACGGGTCGGGCGCCTGGCGCACCAGCTCGGCGACCTCCAGGGCGAGCTCCTCGGTGCCGCACGGGTAGACCACCTCGGTCGAGACGGCCCCGGCCACCCAGCCGTGGACGTGCAGGATGCCGCCGACCTCCGGGTGCTCGCGATAGATGGTCAGGTGCTCGATGGCGTCCACCGAGACGCGACGTGGCCGGACGTGGGGCGGCACGCTCAGCCGCACCACTCCCGTCGCCGCGTCGTAGCCGGTGACCAGCAGGATCTCGGTCCCGATCTCACGCAGGTGCGACTTGTCGACCCCGCTTGCGCTCATCCAGAACCGATCGCCGTCGTGCCGCACGCTGGCGTTCCCGTACGACAGCCCGCCGAGCCCGAACAGTCGCTTGACGTGGCGCAGGTCGTCCGCCGAGAGCAGCTCGTCGATGGGCCACGGGGCCGGCAGGAGGTCCAGCTCCCCCATCCGCAGGCCGGCGCGGTAGATGGACGCGGTGTGCTCGTCACCTCCCCACAGCTCGGGCGGCAGGTCCGGCACGAACTCGTTCTCGATCACCAGCCGCGATTCGGCCAGTGGCACCAGGCGCTCCACCACCTCGTCGAAGAAGGCGCCGTCGTCGCCGGTGTGCGCGAAGCGATGGAACCCCTGCTCCATGGTGATGAAGTGGGCGTCCGGCACGCCGTCGTCGCGGACCATGGGGATGAAGACGTTCGACAGCGACCGGACCAGCAGCGAGTAGCCGGCCTGGAGCATGTCGTCCGGACGGTCGGGCAGCTCCGCCAGGCCCACCACGAAGATGTCCTTGCTGCGGCGGCGGAAGCTCTGCGGCGCCGTCGCCTGGACGGCGTTGAGGATGACCCGGACGTCGGCCGGCACACCATGCGCGTCGCGGCCGTCGGGACGGTAGATCGGATGGCCGCGAGCCTCCAGCCGCCGGGTGACGCCGTCCAGGAACCAGCCCACCAGCCCGTCGGAGCCGTCGCCCACCACGGCCACCCCGCTGGGCCCGCCCCGGGCGGACCGCAGGTCGATCCGGACCGGCTCCGGGCCGGGAAGGTCCGGCAGCCGGTGGGCGGGCCGCGTCACCGGGCCGTCCCGTCGTCCCGGCTGGCGGCCTCGTCCGCGCCCGGCTCCACGATCAGCTCCAGGCCGTCCACGTCCACCACCCGCACCGGCGCGCCGGGCGGGATCTCGTCGCCGCGGCTGCGCGCCGACCACGTCATGCCGCCGGCATAGGCGGTGCCGGTGGGGGCGATCAGGGTCTGGGCCACGCCGCCGCCGCCCACCAGGGCGAGCATCGGTTGCGGAACCGGCGGCTGGCGCCGCATGGCCATCAGGGCACGGACCACGCCATAGACGTAGGCAAGCGACAGGCCGATCACCGCCACCAGCAGCCAGGGGCTGACCTGGATCCGGATCGCATCCTCCTCCGGGTTGACCCCGGTCCACAGCGCAAAGGCGCCCAGCACGACGCAGATGACGCCGCCGGCCGTCAGCAGCCCGAACGAGGTGACCACCAGCTCAAGCGCGAACAGGCCGATGCCGAACAGGATCAGCAGCAGGCCGCCCACGTTCAGCGGAAGGCTGTTCGAACCGATGAAGGCAAGGACCAGGGCGATGGCGCCCACCGGGCCGGAGAAGAAGTTGGGGTGGAACAGCTCGCTGACGATGCCGTAGAAGCCGATGGTGAACAGGATGAAGGCGATGTTCGGGTCGGACAGGACGTGCAGGAACTGCTGGCCGATGTTCATCGACACGTCCCTCACCTCCAGCCCGGTCAGGCGCGGCAGCGCCGCGCCGTCGAAGGTGTAGGCGTGGCCGTCGGCCCGGGCGCCGGTGTCGACCTGGGCGAAGAGCTCCTCGACGTCGGCCGCCACCAGGTCCACGGCCGGGGGCTCCAGGGCCAGCGCCTCGCTGGCGGAGATGCTGGCGGCGTCGCGCACCGCGTCCTCCGCCCATTCCGCGTTGCGGTTGTGGGTGCGCGCCAGCTCCATGATCTTGGCCGCGTTGGAGTTGTTGACCTTGTCGGCGATGGTGTCCGGCAGATCCTCGCCGCCGCCGCCGACCACGGAGGCCGCGCCCATGGTGGTGGCCGGGGCCATGGCCGCCACGTCGCCGGCCAGGGTGATGAAGGTGGCCGCGCTGGCCGCCTGCCCGCCCTCTGGGGCGACCCAGGTGATGACCGGCACGTCGCTGGCCAGGATCGCCTTCAGGATGCGGTCCATGCTGGTCAGCTCGCCGCCTGGCGAGTCGATCTCGATCAGCACCGCAGCCGCGCCCGACTGCTGGGCGACGAAGATGCCCTCCTCGATGTAGGCCGCGTTGACCTGGTCGATCACCCCGCGCAGCTCGAGGCGCACCACGTGATCGCCCGCCCCGGACGCCGGCGTCGCCAGGACGGCGCCACCGAGGAGCAGGCACACGACCGCGAGAGCCCGTCGCAGCCGAACCATGGTCCGAGTATACGCACCGCGCCCGGAACTGCCTCAGGCGGGTGCCGGAGCGGCCGCGAGCAGGTGGGACGCCACCAGCTGGGACCAGGTCTCGAGGCGGTTCCAGGCGGCGCGCACCTCCCGGACCGACGCCATCCGGCCCTCCAGCTTGGCGGTCTCACGGACCGACACCGGGCGCCCACCGGCCTCCACCGTGAAGACGACCCCCAGGTGGACCTGGCCGACCTGGTTCGAGTCGTCGTTCAGCAGGCCGACCAGCCGGAAGTCTGGCTGCCAGTCGGCGATCAGCTCCTCGGCCCATTCGCGCCGCAGGCCGGCCAGCAGCGGATCCTGGCCATGGTCCACCGGGTTGAGATGGCCGCCGACGCCGATGCTTGCCTTGCGGTGCAGGCGGGCGTCGCCGCCCGCATCGGTCCGTTCCATGAGGAAGGCCGTCCCGCGGTCCTGCACCACCACGTACGGGATGAGCTGCTTCCAGTCGGGTGATCGCTCCGCCAGGGGCCGGTCGAGGAAGCGCCCATGGGCGGTGACGGCCTCCCGCAGCCGATGCAGATCGGCCTGGTCGGCAGGACGGATGCCGGTGAAGCCGCAGCCGCCGGGCACTTCGGAGCGAGGCAGGACAAGGACGCGCTCGACCATCGGCGCCCAGTCTAACGGCGGGCGGGCCGGCTCGGCTGTTGACAGCCGTCCACGCATTCCCCTCCGCTCGCAAGGTTCATTGCAAGGTTGGTGGCGTAGCCTGCGGGGTGGATCGGTGGGGATCGGTCCCGTGCATCCCCGCCCATGGCGCACCGCATGGCCCGGAGGAGGGGCTGGCCAGCGACCCGAGCCGGGGGTACGTTAGTCCCACGGTCTCCGCCGGTATGGCGGGACCGGTACTATCCGGCGCCATCCGAGCGGCACCGGCAACCGAACACCATGGGAGAGCGCGGCGTCGTTGCCCGCGGCGCGCGTGGTCGCAAGGGGATTGAATGCGCCATCCCGGTAGGTGGAGGTTCCACCGCCGTATACGAAGCACCCTGCGGGGGCAGTCGCTGGTCGAGTTCGCCCTCGTGCTTCCGCTGCTCCTCGTCCTGCTGCTCGGGATCGCCGACTTCGGGCGGGTGTTCGCGGCGGGCATCACCATCGAGGCGGCCGCCCGCAACGCCGCAGAGGTCGGAGCCATCGAGCGCCTGCGCAACAAGCCCCCTGACCCGTTCCTCGAACCCGTGGAGCACCAGGCCTACTACGAGACGCTGCATGAGCTGATCGCAAAGACGGCATGCTCCGAGAGCCGCCTGCTGCCGAATGCGACCTTCGTCGACGACGACGACGCGACGACGCCTCTCATCGACGAATCGCGCACCTGCCCCCAGATGCCGGTCATCGGCGTCTGCGTGCGCGACGACCTGGATCCACTGTGCGGGGCCGCGATCGACGGCTTCGCCTCGCCCCCGCCTCCGGAGTGCGGCCAGCTGGGCACGGGCTGGACCAACGTTTCAGGTGGAGCCGAGGCCAGCCATTCGGTCGAGGTTCGGATCTGCTACCACTTCACCACCCTCTTCAACCTGCACCTTGCGCTCCCGCTGCAGAACGGGATCAACCTGGGCGACGTCTGGCTGTACCGGTCTCGCGTATTCGTGCTGGACTGCCCACCCGGGGACGTTTCGACATGTTGATCCGGTTCGCCCGACGCGGGCCGAGGCGAAGACCCTCACCCACCCGCGGCCAGGCCCTCGTCGAGTTCATGCTGGTGTTCCCCCTCTTCGTCATGACGTTCGTGGGAATCATCGTGCTGGGGATGGGGGTCTTCTTCCAGCAGCAGGTGACCAACGTTGCGCGGGAGGCGGCTCGCTTTGCATCTGTCCACAGCGGGACGGCGGTGTGCCCGACGTTCTCGAACCTGGCCAGCGATGAGAATGACTACGCCTGCCCCGAGGGCGCCCCGTGGTCGCGCTGGCCGCAGATGACCGCCCACGCCCGCAGCCTGGTGTTCGGCCTGCATCCGTCAGCCGTCCGCCTGTCGGCCTGCTGGTCGGGGTACTGGACCAAGGACGCGGGCACCGGCGTCTACACCGACTGGGATGCCCTGCCG
>JBOGSY010000139.1:0-5573 GCA_050691915.1 Candidatus Limnocylindria bacterium
AAGCGCGGGCCGTCGCGGGTTGCAGCGCCCGTTGCCACGCCGGCGGCGACGCCCACCAGCGCGGCCGCCAGTATCAGCGTGAGGTGCGCCCGCGGGTGCGAGCGGTGCGCCCGCGGGTGCGAGCGGTGCGCCCGCGGGTGCGAGCGACTCGCGGCCATGGCCGTTCCGCCCGCCCCGCTACGGGTTGTTCGCCGTCTGCTCGGCGTCGAAGGTGAAGGTGGTGGTGGTCGTGGCTCCCTGGAAGGCACCGCCGGTGCCCGCCGGCAGCGAGACCCGGAAGCAGAGCGTTTCGCTGGCCGCCGCGTCCAGGGTCCGGTCGCCGGCATCCGCGCCCGCGGTCGGGTCGCCGATCTGCGCCGTCGCGGCGCCCAGCACGGTGGCCGCCAGGACGACGGTGCCGTCGAAGTCGTCGCACGGCGTCAAGGGCGTGGTGGCGTCCACCGTCCTGACGGTCAGGGTCAGCACGTCGCGCAGGTTCAGCCCGTCAGCATTGGTGCTGGAGGTGCTGACCGCGTAGCGCAGCTGGGCGCTGCCGTCGTTCTGGACGACGACGTCGTCGGTGGTCGAGTCGCCTGGCATCATGGCCGCGGTCGTCAGGACCAGCGCATCGATCTCGGCGGCGTTGAGGTCCACCGACCCGGTCGTGAAGCTACCGGTCACCGTCTCGGTGTCGGTGAACAGCGCCAGGCTGAGCTGGCCGCCCGCCACCCCGATGGTGCTCAGCACTGCAATCAGGAGCAGCAGCCTGCGTCGGCGCCGCTTCCTGCCATGGGTGCGTCCCCGCACATCTTCGCCCCCCGCCATGATTGCCTCCCTATCTTCCCCCGCGCGACGCGGAGCGTGCGCACTGCGTGAATTGGTGCGTACAGGAAACGTGGTCATGGCCGGGAGCGGTATAGGAACATCGGTCCCCCGGTGGTCCCCCCTCTTGGGAGTGCGAAGGGCGTCGCGCCGTAGGTTCCCGTCTCGTCTCTCAGCAATGTGGTGACTGTTAGGCAGCGGAGCGGTGCGGCTGCGCGGACCTGGGCCTGGCCGTCACGCTCAGCGCCGCCTCAATCGCGACGGCCCCGATCGGCCCATTTGGGATACCAGTAACGGGGTTGCTGGCTGACGGTTGGGCGCTGGCCCCCGGGCCGGAGGGCCGGAAGGCCGGAGAGCCGGAGGGTCGGAGGGCCGGACGGCAGGATGGCGACATCCCCGGGCACGGCGGGGCGCATGTGCGAAGGTAGCGACGTGATCCGCTTCGTCTCCGCGATCGGCCTTGCGATCTGGCTTGGCACCGGCCTGGTCCTGACCCTCCAGCCCGCGCATCCCCTTCCGGGCCAGGTCGTCGAGCACAACCTGGTTCCCCTCCGGACGTTTGCCCTCTACCTCGACAACCTCGGCTCGGACTTCTGGATGCGCCAGGCGCTGGGCAACCTGCTCCTGCTCCTGCCGGTTGGCCTGCTGGGGCCGCACGTTTTGCCCTGGCTGGACCGATGGTGGCGGATCCTGCCAGCCGCCGCTCTCGTCAGCCTGGGGATCGAGACCATCCAGCTCTGGGTCCCGAACCGGTCGTTCGACGTCGACGACGTGATGCTCAACGCAGCGGGCGCGCTTCTGGGATTCGCCGGGTATCGGATGCTGTCCGGGAGCTCGAGCCGATAGGCCGGCGCGGCCGGACTGGCACCGATTGGGCGCCGGCCACGCCTAATGAGGTGACGGCTCCGATTGGTCGGCAGGCAGGCCTGAAATCGCAGCACCACCCTCTGGTGGATCTGAGAAGACCGGACGCCGTCGAGGCGACGGCAGGAACCCTCAGCGAGTGGGGCGCTCCCGGTCGGACATCTCCAGGATGTCGAGCATGGGCAGGTCGCGCTGGTAGTCGCTGAACTCGAACTCCGGGCCGCAGCGCAGGGCATCGTACGGGCAGGCATCGGCGCAGATGCCGCAGAAGATGCAGCGGGACACGTCGAGCTGGTAGGTTTCCAGGGTGCGCGGCCGCGGCATCAGCGCGCCGACGGGACAGGTCTCCGCGCACCGTCCGCAGGAGACGCACGGGGTCTCGTTCAGGCTGACGAAGTCGGCGGTGGTGACCAGCGAGTCGAAGCCCTTGCCGATGAAGTCGTAGCAGCCGGCGCCCACGATGTCCTTGCAGACCTGCGCGCAGCGCCCGCAGTCGATGCAGCGGGAGTAGTCGCGCAGGATGAAGCTGTGGGTCTCGTCCCGCCCGTAGCCGTGGTTGACGCCAACGTACGGGTTGTCCTGGATCGAGCGCTCGTCGATGGCCATGTTGAGCGTCGTCTCGTACTCGATCGCCGCCTCGCGCAGGTCGCAGTGGCCGATCGCCTCGCAGGTGCACTGCAGGCAGCGGCCGGCCTCGGCCATGGCCTGGTCGCCGGTGTAGCCGAACTCGTACTCGCCGAAATTGGTGATGCGCTCCTCGGGGCCCAGCTTGCCCATCACCGCCTTCGGCTCCTTGACGTCGTCGGTGAAGGGCACGATCGTCAGGAAGCTGGGCTGCGGCTCGGACACGATGCGGCGCACCTGCGGGTCGTCCAGGTCGTGGCCGCGCAGCCAGTAGTCGATGGCGTACGAGGCGCGCCGTCCCTCGCCGATGGCCTCGACCACGGTGGCGGCTCCGGTGCGCACGTCACCCGAGGCGAAGACGCGCGGCAAGCCGGTGCGGAAGATGTCCTCCTCGCTGACCAGGGTCCCGCGGCGGCTGACCTCCAGCTGGGCCCGGATCTCCTCCGGCTCGGCCTCGACCCACGATAGCTCGGGTCCCTGGCCAATGGCGCCCAGCACGGTGTCGCACTCGACCACGAACTCGGTGCCGGGCATCGGCTCCGGACGGCGACGGCCCTTCTCGTCCGGCTCGCCCAGCTTCATGCGCTGGAACTCGACGCCGGTGACCTTGTTGTGCTTATCGGTCATGATCCGGACCGGGGCGGCCTGGAAGATGACCCGTGCCCCCTCCTCGATCGCCTCGTGCACCTCGTCCTGCGACGGCATGTCCTTCAGGTCGCGGCGGTAGACGATGGTCACCTCGGCGGAGCCCTGGCGCAGGCTGGTGCGGGTGCAGTCGATGGCGGTGAAGCCACCGCCGATGATCACCACCCGCGCGCCCTTGAGGGCGGGGATCGGCAGGCCGCGGGTCGAGTTGTAGAGATTTTCCAGCGCGTTGACCACGCCGTCGGCGTCCTCGCCGGGGATCCCCAGCTCATTCGACTTGTAGCAGCCGGTCCCGATGTAGACGGCGTCGTAGCCCTGCTCCAGCAGGTCGGCCACGTGGAAGTCGCGGCCGAGGCGCATGTTCGGCTTGAGCGTGGCGCCCAGCTCCCAGACGTGGTCCAGCTCGCGGTCCATCCAGGCCTTGGGCAGGCGGTACTCCGGAATTCCGTAGCGCAGCATGCCGCCCTGCTCCGGCTCGGCCTCGAACACGTCGCAGTGGTGGCCGCGCAGCTGGAGGTAGTAGGCGGCCGACATGCCCGCCGGTCCCGCGCCGATGACCGCCACCCGGCGCCCGGTGTCCGGGTCCTTGGGCCAGGGGATGGGCGCGGGCGCATCCACCTCCAGCACCCGGTCGGCGCAGTAGCGATGCGAGTCGCGGATGGCGATGGCGGTGTCCACCTCCTCGCGCCGGCAGTGCGTCTCGCACGGCGCGGGGCAGACGCGGCCCAGGATGGCCGGGAAGGGCAGCGAGCGCTTCAGGATGCGGGTCGCCTCCTCCCAGTTGCCCAGCGTGTTCTGCTTCAGGTAGCCGGGGATGTCGACCCGGGTGGGGCATTTGAACTGGCAGGGCGGCAGGCAGTAGGCGTCGTGGTCGCTGAAGATCAGCTCCAGCACCATGCGACGGTTCTCGACCAGCCGCTCGGAGTGGGTGGTGATGACCATCCCCTCGGCGAGGGCGGTGCCGCACGAGATGGGGGTGTTCTCCTGGCCCTCCACCTCCACCACGCAGATCCGGCAGGCGCCGTAGGGGGCCAGCTTCGGCTCGTAGCACAGGGTCGGCACCTCGATCCCCAGCACCCGGCAGGCCTGGAGGATGGTCTGGCCCTCCTCCGCCTCGACCTGCTGGCCGTTGATGGTGACCCCGAGCTTGCGGGTGCCGGGCACCATGGGCCAGACGGGCGCGTAGTCCTCCGGCCGCAGCGCGCCGGCGCCGTTGCCCTTGCCGTTGCCGTTGGTCGCGAAGCTCATGGCACCTTCAATCCTACCCGGGCTGCGAGGATGCCGGCTCAATGCCGGCCAGCGGCGCGATGAGCGGCGGCACCGGCTCGCTGCGGCACGACCCGGCCGGGCACTCGCCCCGCTCGGCGTGGGCCCGGTACTCGTCCGGGAACCGCTCCAGGGTGGTGAGCAGCGGGCCCGGCGCGCGCGCCTCCAGGTTGCAGAGCGCGGTGTCCGCCACCTTGCGCGAGAGTGCCCGCATCATGCTGAAGTCGTCCGGGCGGGGGGTGGCGGCCAGGACCCGGTCCAACGCCTCCACCAGCCGCTTGGTGCCGATGCGGCACGGGACCGCCTTGCCGCACGCCTCGCGGCTCGACCAGTCCAGGAAGTAGCGGGCGGTTGCCACCATGCAGGTTGAGGTATCGGTCACCAGCATCGACCCGAGCCCGATGCCGGCGCCGGCGGCCCGCATGGGCTCCACGTCGTAGGGCGTCGACAGCTCTGCGGCGGACAGGGCCCCGCCGCCGGGTCCGCCCACGAAGACCGCCTTGGTGACCCCCACCCCCCCGCCGGCCATGGTCAGGATCTCGGCCAGCGGCGTTCCCATCGGTAGCTCGAGCAGGCCCGGCTCGCCGACCTTGCCGTAAACCGTGACCAGCCGCGTCCCCGGGCTGGCCGTCGACCCGACCGTGCCGAACGCCTCCGCCGAGTGGGCCATGATCCAGGCCGCGTGCGCCAGCGTCTCCGCGTTCTGAACGGTGGTGGGGGCGCCCCACAGGCCGGACTGGGTGGGATACGGCGGGCGGATGACCGGCATCCCGCGATCACCGGCCAGGGATGCCAGGAGCGCGGTCTCCTCGCCGGCGACCAGCGCGCCGGAGCCCTCGCGCACGCTCAGCTGGCAGCTGAAGTCGGTCCCCAGCACCAGGTAGCCGGCCAGGTGACCGGCCTCCGCCTCGGCGACGGCAGCCTTGAGCCGCTCGGCCGCCAGGGCCCAGTCGCGACGGACGGCCACGATCGCCTCCGACGCCCCGGTGGCGAAGGCCGCGATCAGCAGTCCCTCCAGGACCAGGTGCGGGCTGCCCTCGGCCAGCGCCCGGTCGCCCAGGGCGGTCGGATCGGCTCCCATCAGGTTGGCGACCACGATCTTGCGCGTGGCGGCCGCCGAGCGGGCCGCGCGCCACTTCTCGGCGGTGGGGTAGCCGCCGCCGCCCCGGCCGCGCAGCCCGGCGCCGGCGATCTCGTCGATGACCCCCTCCGGGCCTAGGTGCGCCACCGCCCGCTCCAGGCCGGCATAGCCGCCGTGCTCGCGGTAGGAGGCCAGGCTGTCGGGGTCGACCCGGCCCAGGTTGGCCAGCAGCCGGCGCTCGCCGCGCGGCAGGATCCGGATCTGGGGCGAGAGGCCGCCGTTGCTGGCGCGC
>JBOGSY010000140.1:0-5571 GCA_050691915.1 Candidatus Limnocylindria bacterium
GATGGGTCGCCTGGTGGAGCAGGGTGAAGGTCGGCTCGTCGAATGCGGCCGCGATCTGGGCGCCCTCGGCGACGGGCTCCCCCAGGCCGCCGCCAGGCGTCGCCAGCGACTCCACCACCACCAGCGGACCCTCCCGGTCGAGGTCGATGCCGACCTGGTCCTCCAGCCGCGGCAGCGCCTCGGCCAGCAGGTCCAGCGTCGATCGTCCCCAGGCCTCGTCATCGGCCCAGTGGCGCACCTGCAGCTCCACGCTGCCCCGGCTGAGCGCGACGCTGCGGCTGAGGGTCCCGTAGCTGGAGGGGCCGCTGGCGGTGATCAGCGCCAGCCAGCGGGTGGGATCGTCGATCTCGCCGCTCTCCAGGCGCCAGTTGGCGCCATCGCGCACGGCGGTCAGCTCATCGCCGTCCACCAGCACCTCGTACGCGGCGGGGAGGCTGACCGTCACCTCCCCCCCCGTCCCGAAGCTCCAGGCAGGGAAGATGACGACGGTGGGCCGGACGCGGACGTCGGAGTTGGCGCCGTCCGGCAGCAGGTAGTTCATGGTGAATGCCGTCTGCTGGTTGAAGCGGACGGGGGTCCGCAGCCGGACGGTGGCCACGGTCAGGCCGTCATCGGTCCGTCGGGTGGTCACGCCCAGCGGCCCCGTTCCGTCGCGGACGGCCAGGGTGGTGGACCCCTCGTGGATGGCGAGGTCCACCACCTCGAAGACGCTGAACTGGCCGGACGGGTCCGGCGTCGTGTTCTTGAAGACGACCACCACGCTGACCTGGATGCGGCCCTCGGCGGGTTCCACGCGGTAGGTCGCCTCGGTGGTCAGGGTGTACTCGGCCGCCCAGGCCGGGGCCGCGGCGGCCAGGAGCCAGCCGAGCAGCAGCGTGCCTGTCAGCGCGGCGCGGGAGCGTCTCACCGGCCGGTCCCCAGCAGGCGGGCGACGATGCCGCGCCGCGGTCGTCGCGGCGGCGGAGCCTCCCAGGCGGGCATGGCCGCCTCCACCTCGGCGCGGTAGGCCTGCAGCAGGGCCTCGTTGCGGCCGGATCGCCCCTCCCAGTCCGGCAACCGGCCGTGGTCGGCGACCGCGGCCGCCGTCTCCTCCAGCAGCCGGTCGGCGACCACCGTGAGCCGGACCAGGCCGCGGCCGAGCTCGTCGCGGCTCAGCGACGCGGCGGGCAGCTCGGTCATCAGCATCGGGCGGTCGTCATCGGTCATGGCGAACTTCACGAAGGGATAGTCGAAGGCGGCCCGCAGCATTCGCTGGTAGATGCGCTTGGGAATCTCCATCGCCTCGGGCCCATAGTAGGCCCACAACGAGAGGCCGACCCCGGCGACCCAGGCGACCGTCACCCGCAGGTCGAAGCGGCGGGCTCCGTCCAGGACCACGTCCCGGCTGAACGCCTCCTGCCCCGCGTCACCGCCCCCACCGACGACCTCCACCCCCAGCTCGGCCAGCCAGGCGTCGATGGGCGGCGCCGGCTCAGCCAGCGCCGGCCACCGTCTCGCCGGAGCGGATCGCGCGCCGCCGCCGGAAGTCGGCCTCCGTCACGCCCGGGTCGATGCGGCAGTTGCGCCCGATCGTGACCCGCGCCGGGATGGTCGCCCTCTTGCCGACCAGGGTGATGCCGGCATACAGCCGCTCCGGTTCGTCCACGTTCGGTCGCAGGTCGTCGCCGTCCCCCACCACCGCGCCCCGGCCGATCCGGCAGTCCTTGTCGATGATCGCCCGATCGACCACGGCGTTGGCCTCCACCTGGGTGTCGAACATGACGATCGAATCCCGCACCACGGCGCCCGGCCCCACTCGCACGCCGGGCGACAGGATGCTGTGCTCCACCTGGCCGTCGATCACGCAGCCGTGGCTGACCATGCTGCGCGCCACACGGCCCTCAGGCCCGATCCGCGCCGGCGGCCGCTCCTCGCTCTTGGTGTAGATCAGCCAGCCGAGGTCGTTGAGCTCGATCCCCGGCGCATCGGAGAGCAGGTCCAGGCTGGTGCGCCAGTAACTCTCCACCGTTCCGACGTCCTGCCAGTAGCCGCGGAAGTCGTAGGCGAAGACGTCGCGCCGGGTCTCCAGCAGCCAGGGCAGCACGTCCCGTCCGAAGTCGACCCGCTCGGGCGACAGGATCTGGCGCAAGGCCGGCCAGGCGAAGACGTAGACCCCCATGCTGACCAGGTTGCTGGTGGGATTCGGCGGCTTCTCGACGAAGGCGGTGACCCGGCCGTCGGCATCGGTCTCCAGGATGCCGAACCGGTGGGCCTCCTCCAGCGGCACGGTGCGGACGGCGCAGGTGACGTCCGCGCCCTTCACCCGGTGCAGCTCGATGAAGGGCCGGTAGTCCATCTTGTAGACGTGATCGCCGGCCAGGACCAGGACCAGCTCCGGTTCGCGGTCGGCGATGAACTCCAGGTTCTGGAGGACCGCGTCCGCCGTGCCGCGATACCAGTCACGCGCCCGCCCGCGGCCGATGTACGGCTGGAGCAGCGTGACACCGCCGCGGGAGCGGTCGAGGTCCCACGGCCGCCCGACGCCGATGTGGTCGATCAGGGAGCGGGGCGCGTACTGGGTCAGGATGCCCACGTCGGTGAGGCCGGAGTTCACCGCGTTGGAGAGGGCGAAGTCGATGATCCGGTACTTGCCGCCGAACGGGACGCCCGGCTTGGCCCGCACCTGCGACAGGATGGAGAGGCGCTCCCCCTCGCCCCCGGCCAGGATCAGGGTCAGGACCGAGGTGGACACGTTGGGAATTCTCGCACGCGCCGCCGCCCGATCGAGGCCGCCGGCCCCGCGCGCGCGCGTCAGCGCCGGCGCCGGTTCGGGGTCGTCCGCCGCACCAGCCGCAGGCCGAGGGGGATGCCCCACATCAGCGCCACCAGTGCCGCGGATGGAACCACCGCCAGCTCACCGCCCGTGCCCGGCGGGTTCACGGCACCGACATCCTCGATCACGATCGTCGGGCTGGGGGTGCACTTGTTGGGACGGCCACGGCACCCGTCGCCCGGTGGTCCTCCGGTGGCCTCCGGCGTGGCGGTGGGCGTGGGCGTGGCGCGCACATCGCCGCAGATGGCGCCACCGAACCCGGTGTTGCCGCGGAGCGGGGAGATGGCGAGCCGGTTGTTCGGGTTCTCGCGCAGCCTGGTCGGATCGCCGACGGCCCCCGTCTCGCCGTTGACGTAGCGGTCCGCCCAGCGGTCGGCGGCCTGGACCCACTCCACCGGCCGCCGGTCGTCCTGGCGCACGGCCTGCACGATGTCCAGGCAACCATCGGCGTGCAGGTTGTCGGGCGGGGGCACCGTCCCCTCCAGGAAGGGCATGTCGCGAAGCGGGCCGCAGCTGTTGGTGGCGGCCATGCCGCTGAACTGGCAGACGGCGGCGGTGACCACGCCCTCCGGCTGCGAGATGGTGGTCTGGCCCACGGGCTGCTGCCCGTTCCAGGCCCATGGCTGGTTCAGCGCGAGCTGCATGAAGTCGTGCCACAGGTAGAGCGGGCCGTCGGCGCTGAAGAGGCCCTGCCCAAGCCGGTTGGAGAGCGGCTCCTGGTTGTTGTTGCCCATCCAGACACCGGTCACCAGGCTGCCGGGCACGTACCCGAAGCCGGAGACGTCGCGGAAGTCATCGGTGGTCCCGGTCTTGAACCCCGCCTGCCGTCGCACGCCGGCGGGATCGGTCAGCTGCGCCGGCGACCCCCACACCACGTTGCGGCGCGGGTCGGTGTTGCCCTCCAGGATCCAGTGGGTGAGGTAGGCCTCGCCGGGCGTCATGGGCCGCGTCGTCTCCGGCCCGTTGTCATCCAGGCTGTAGATGATCCGGTTGTTCCGGTCGCGGATCTCCCGGATGGTGGTGGGCGGGTGGAGAGTCCCCCGCTGCGCGAAGACGGAGTAGGCACCCGTCATGTTGACCAGGTTGACCGGCACCGAGCCGAGCCCCAGCGATAGCCCGGGATCCAGGCCCAGGATGTAGTCGGCGGTGGCGATCCCCATCGACTCGGCGAACTCGGCGGTGGCGTTGGGGCCGACCAGGTGCTGCATCATCACCGACGGCACGTTCAGGGAATAGCGCAGGGCGTCCATGGCCAGCAGCGGGCCGTGCTCCCGGATGTCCGCGTTGGTCGGCATGTAGCTGGTCGCCCGGTTGGAGCCGAACT
Source organism: Candidatus Limnocylindria bacterium (assembly GCA_050691915.1). GTDB lineage: Bacteria > Chloroflexota > Limnocylindria > QHBO01 > QHBO01 > JBOGSY01. The sequence goes on from JBOGSY010000140.1 coordinate 4,137, forward strand.
GGGTGACGGCGTCCACGAAGAAGGTGGCCGGCGTGGCCTCGCGCCCCACGAACGCGGACGAGTACACGATCGGCTTGAAGGCCGATCCGGGCTGCCGCACGCCCTGCCCGGCGACGTCGAACTGGCCCTGGACCCGCGGGTCCTCGCGGTTGTAGTAGTCCACGCTGCCGACGTAGGCCACGATCTCGCCGGTGGCCGAGTTGAGCGCCACCATGGCGCCGTTGTTGACGTTCTTGTCCTTCAGGGCGTTGACCCAGATGCCCACCTGCTCCTTGGCGGTCTGCTGGAGCTGGTAGTCCAGGGTGGTGGTGATCCGATAGCCGCCGGTGCGGACGGCCTGCTCCGGATTGGCGACGCCCTGCGCCTCCAGGATGCGCTCCGCCTCGCGCCGCACGCGCAGGCTGAAGTGCGGCTCGCGCAGGACCGATGTGATCTGGCTGGGGCCCATCTCCTCCCAGGTGGTGGCCGCCGCCGCGCGCTGCTCGGCGCGGGTGATGTAGCCGTCGCGCAGCATGGCGTCCAGCACCACGTTGCGGCGGGCGATGGCTCGCGCCGGACCCTGGTCGTTGAAGTAGGGGTCGTAGGCGGACGGCAGCTGCGGGAGCCCCGCCAGGAAGGCGGACTGGGCCAGCGTGAGCTGGGTGAGATCGGAGATGCCGAAGTAGTTGGCGGCGGCGGCCTTGATCCCGTACGACCCGTTGCCATAGAAGATCAGGTTCAGGTACGTCTCCAGGATCTTCTCCTTGCCATCGGTCCCCGGATACGCGCCCGTCACCTGGCGGGCCAGGATGAACTCGCGGATCTTTTCGTCGAAGCCGCGGCCTGAGAGGAAGGTGAGGTCCGGGGGCTCGCACACGTCGACCTCCTCGGTCACCGGTGCCTCCGCCTCCGGGTCGAGCTCGGCGCTGGGGGCGGCCGTGGAGGCGGGCTGGTTCTGCTCCTCGGCCTCCTTGATCGAGCCCGCGTACTTGATCACCTGGGCGGTGATGGTGCTGGCCCCGCGCACGATCTCGCCCGCCTCCAGGTTCGCCACCGCGGCGCCGGCGACGGCGTAGTAGTCGATCCCGTCGTTGGTCCAGAAGGTCCGGTCCTCGGCCGCGACGGTTGCGTTGACCAGGTGCTCGGGCAGGGCGTCGAAGGTGACCTGCTCGCGGTTCTGGCACTCGAAGCGGGCCAGCAGGGTCTCACCGGTGCGGTCGTAGATGTAGGTGGATGCCGGCAGCTCGATGTCGTCGAGCAGGCGCGGATCGGGCAGGCCGGATGAGTAGAAGTTGTACGCGGCCAGCAGCCCGCCGGCGGTGCCCGCCATCGAGCCCACCACCAACAGCGCGAAGACGCCGAGGGTCACCAGGAACGCGGTGGCGAGGCCGCGCCGCGGCGACCCACGGCGGGTGGTGCGGCGCACCAACAGGCGATGGCGGCGTCGCTGCATGGC
>JBOGSY010000141.1:0-5542 GCA_050691915.1 Candidatus Limnocylindria bacterium
GCTGGAGGAGCGCGCGGCGGCCCGCGGGCGGCGCGACTGGGCGGCGGCGGACGCCCTGCGCGACCGCATCCACCAGCTCGGCTGGGAGCCGATCGACACGGCCTCCGGATCGCGTGCGCGTCCACGGCTGGCCTCCGCCCCCGCGGCGGCCGGCTACGCCCGGCCGGAGGACGTGGTCTCGCTGCTCGACGAGCCGCCGAGCCTGGCCGCGACGCTGGTGGTCGTGGCCGAGGACCACCCCGCCGACCTGGACCGCTTCCTGGCCGGCATGGAGCGCCATCCGCCGGCGGTGGCCTGGGAGCTGGTGGTCGTCGCCAATGCACCGGCCGCCCCTCCCCCCGCCCCGGCCGGCCTGCCCGTCTCGATCCTGCCGGCCACCACCCGCCTCGGCTGGGCGGATGCCGTCAACCTGGGCCTGCGCCGGTCACGCGGCGCCGTCAGCGTCCTGGTCGACACCTCGCTCGAGCCGGTCGGGGACTGGCTCTCCCCGTTGCTGGCGGCCTTCGCGGACGAGGGCGTGGGCGTGGCCGGTCCGTGGGGCGTCCGCAGCCGGGACGGCCGCCAGTTCGATGAGGCGCCCGCCGGCCCGGTGGATGCGGTGGAGGCCTACTGCCTGGCCATCCGGCGCGAGGCGCTCCGCTCGGTCGGCGGCATCGACCACCGCTTCCGCTTCTACCGCAACGCGGACCTGGACCTGTCGTTCGCGGTTCGCGATGCCGGATGGCGAGCCGTCCGTACCGAGCCACTGGCGCTGGTGCGCCACCAGCACCGCGGCTGGACCGCCCTCCGACCGGAGGAACGTGACCGGCTGAGCCGGCGAAACTTCTACCGCTTCCTGAAGCGCTGGGGCGCCCGTCGCGATCTCCTGTCGGGGCGCAGCTGAGCGTGGCCGCCGGGCATCGGCTGCATGTCGTGGCCTGGCTCCGGCGGCCGGGGCGCCTCGTCCTGCCGGACTGGGTCGCCATCACCCTCGGGCGCCACATCTGGGCATGGCGCGACCTCAGCCCGCGCGAGCTGGCCCACGAGCTCGCCCACGTCGCGCAGTGGCGCCGCCACGGTCCGGCGTTCGCCGTGGTCTACCTGGGCGCGTCGCTGGCGTCATGGCGGGCCGGGACCGGCTGGTACCGTGGCAACCGGTTCGAGGTCGAGGCACGGCGGGCCGCCGGCCAGGACGAGGGCGGCCCGGACGCTCAGCGCGTCAGCGCAGCACCAGTCCGAAGCGCGAGACCAGGGCGTCGCCCTCCACCCGGCTGACCCCGGCCATGAAGTCGAACGGCTCGAGGTTGGGTTCCAGGTCGGCGCGATACCCGAGCAGCGCCTCGGCGGGGAGCGCGGACACCACGCCCTCCCGGAGCGCCACCAGGTCCACGAAGAAGGTACCGGCGTTGTCGGCTGCCCCGAAGCGCTCGACCGCGGACCGGAAGCGGGCGCTGGCCGCCAGGGAGTCGTCCGGGTCAAGGGCCAGCGAGGGGCGAACGAAGCCATCGCCCACGCCGACGAGCGCACCATTGTCGCGCACGGCGTACTCGAGCACCACCTCGTCCACGGGTCCGAACTCGCCGGTCAGCGCCCCCATCCCGATCCGGATGGAGGTCACCTCGGTCCCGCCGACGTCCTCGGTCGTTACGGTGATGGTCCTTCCCGGATCGAGCTCCGCCAGCCGGGCGAGCGCCCGCAGCTGGTCGAGCCGCCGGGCGGCGGCCTGCGGGTCATCGGTGCCCAGCACCAGCCCAAGGTAGGGCTGCGTGCCGTCCCAGCCGGCAACGATGGCACCGTCCCCGACCCACGACACGAACTCTTCGAGCTCCGCCCCCAGCGCCGCCTCCACCTGGTCGAGCTGCTCGAGCTGCTCCGCGGCCGCCGGGCCCACCGCCAGGGTGGCCTTCAGCGACGTCACCATCGCCTCCAGCCCGGCTCCCAGCTCCCCGCCATCCGAGAAGAGGACGGCATCGCCGGGCACCTGCTCCGCCAGGCTGCGCAGGCCGTTGGCCGGCGTCAGCGGACCGCCAGGCAGGTCGGAGGCGCCGTCCAGCAGGACCGCGTCGCCATCGAAGGCGACCGTGCCGACCATGAGGTCGGGGACCGATGCCATCGACGCCGCCAGCGCCTGGGCCAGCATCGGCTGGCTGCGCTCCAGCTCCGCCTGCAGCTCCGCCAGCATGGCGGCGCTGTCCACGGTCAGGACCGCGGTCCACTGGTCGGGAAGCCTGGCGGCCAGGTCGCGCACCTCCTGGCGCCCCTCGAGGCTGCCGCCATCCCCGGCCTGGACGTCCAGCGCGGTGGCGATGGCCTGCGACCTGGTTGCCAGCAGCAGCTGATCCGGGGTGACGGCGTAGGCGAATCCCAGGTCGGCAAGCGGGACGAATGGGGCCGGCTCGAGGTCGAGCGCCCAGATGGTCGTGCCGCGGTGCTGGCTCGAGGTGAATGCCGCGCCGCCGGCCTCCAGCTCCTGGCGAAGCTGGCCGGCCAGGTCGTCGGCGTCGGCCTGGCTGCGGCTGCCGAGCATGACGAGCGTTGAGGGCAGCTGCATGGTCATGGGGTCCGCGTTCAGGGGGTAGTCGAGCACCGCCATCGCCACGCGGCCGGTGAACCACGGCGCCACGTCACCCGAGTAGTCGAGCGGCAGGCGTCCCTCTGCCAGGAGATCGTCCAGCGTGTCCGCCAGCGTGGCGGAGAGGATCAGGTCTGCGTCGAGCGCCGGAAAGCGGTCCAGGATCGCGCGCAGGTTGTCGCGCTGGGCGCCGGGGAGGTCGAGGCGCGCCTCGAGATAGATCACGGTGTCGGCCGGGACATAGGCGGCCGAGGGTCCGAGGCCCGCCCCGCGCGCCGGAACGACCATGACGCCCAGCACCGCGCCGATGGCTGCCGCGAGCAGGACCACGGCGCCGATCACGGCCACGCGGGCGCGGCGGCCCAGGCCGGAAGCCGGGACAGGGGTGAGGGGCTCGGGCGTGCCCAGCTCCACGATCATGGGATTCCCTCCGTGCACCGGCATGGCGGCTCGGCCGGGCTGGCGGCAGCATACGGGTCCCGGCCCCGGCGCGCCAGGCGCCGAATGGTCCTGCTAGCGGTGACCCTCCAGACAGGTGCAGCCGCGGGGACCCACCACCGCCGCGTGTGGCGTCCCGGGAGGCAGGACGAATCCCTCACCGGGCACCAGCTCCACGGGCACTGCGTCGGCGCCCAGCAGGAAGGTGATCGCGCCGGAGGCGCACATCAGCAGCTTCGTGAACGGGTGCTCGTGGACCGGGTAACGGTCACCCGGCCCATTCGACCAGGCGTACGGTTCCACCCCCTCGGCCCGCAGGCGCCGCGCCACGGTCCCGGGGTCTGGTAGCGCATCGCCTTCCCACGCCAGCGCCACGAGCGGAGCCGGCAGCCTGGATGCCATCAGCGGCGCACCGTCCCCGCGTCGCCGGCGACCCGCTGGGCCAGGTAGACGGGGATGAGCGACAGGAGCATCAGCACGAAAGGGCGTCCGAGGATCGGCGCACTGTGCGGCGCGGCCGGCCGCGTGTCAAGCCGATTTCCGCACTCCTGCCGCACCTGGCAGGCGGGATCCGCAGGATGGCGCCTTCCGGCGCGCGGAAACCGCAGCCAGCAGCTAGGCTCGGCACCCATGGGACCGGGTGTGCTGTTCGGGCTGGCATCCGCCGCAGCCTTCGGCAGTGGCGACTTCGCCGGCGGCCTCGCCTCGCGGCGGGCCAGCGGCATGGCGGTATCGGCCGGCGCCCAGCTGGTGGGCCTGGCGTTCCTGCTGGTCGCCCTGGCCGTCATTCGGCCCAGCGCACCGGGGAGCGATGCGCTCATCTTCGGCGCGGCGGCCGGCGCCTGCGGGGGCATCGGCCTCGCCGCCCTGTACCGCGGCCTGTCGCTCGGGAGCATGGGTATCGTGACCGCCCTATCCGGCGTCGGATCGGTCGTCCTGCCGCTGGTGGTGGGAGTCACGCTGCGCGGCAACCTCATAGGCTGGCTGCAGTGGGTCGGGGTGGGTGCGGCGATCCTGGCCGGAGCAGCCGCCAGCGGCGCGACCGCCCGGGGCGTGCAGCCCCAGGCCCTGCGGATGGCGGCGGTGGCGGCGGTGGGGCTGGGGCTCTGGTTCGTCTTCCTGGACCTGGCCGCCGAACGCGACGAGATCTGGGCGCTCGTCGCCAGCCGCACCGCGGCGTCCGTGCTGGTCGGCAGCCTGGTCCTGGCGCGCGGCGGCGCCCGCGCCGTCGTCGCCGTCTGGCCTCTGGTCGCGGCCGCCGGGATGATGGACGTCGCCGGCAACGCCGCCTTCGTCCTGTCACGCGCCGAAATCGCGGTCGGCATCGCGGCGGCCCTGTCCGGCCTCTATCCCATCGTCACCATGCTGCTGGCGCGCCTGGTGCTTCGCGAGGCGCTTCCCGGTCTCGGCGTGGTCGCTGTCCTGCTGGCAGTGCTGGGGATCGTGCTCATCTCCCTGGGCTAGGGTCGGGCCGGCGCCTCCCTGTGGGACAGGCCGGAGCGGGGCCACCCGCCGCCGCACGAGGCGGGGCGCGCAAGCCCGCGGCCGGGCGCCGGGCCGGACGTGATCATGGCTGTCATGAGCTGTGCCTCCTGTGCGCCCGCGGATACGGATGCCGTGGCGCGTGAGGCACAGGGGACCGCATGCGGCCTTACCGGCCGCTTACCAGCCGCTTACTGACCCGCCGCGTATGATGGCGACGCCCGGCCAGCGGGCCCGGCCCTCGGGCTGGCCCGGGGCCATGAGCGCCATCACCCGGAGCTGCTGCAGAGCCGACGGACCATGACCTTCGACCGCGTCGCCATCGTGGAGTCGGCGCTCGACGCCTACCTTCGCGCGGCCGATCCCGCCCCGGTCGTGCTGCCCCCGGGCGCATCCCTGGGGGGCCGGACCGGGCTCACCGCGCTCAAGGCGGTGGAGCTGTTCGAGGACATGGCCACCTCCCGGGCGCTGGACGTGGCGGCGCGCGAGCTGAAGAAGACCAACCGCAGCTTCTACACCATCGGTTCGGCCGGCCACGAGGCGAACGTCGTGCTCGGGGCTCAGCTGCGCATCACCGATCCCGCCTTCTTGCACTACCGGTCCGGCGCGCTGATGATGGCGCGCGCCCGCCAGCTCCCCGGCAGCACGCCCGCCTTCGACGCGCTGCTCGGCATCGTGGCCAGCAGTGAGGACCCCATCGCCCAGGGGCGCCACAAGGTGTGGGGCAGCCGCCCGCTGTGGGTCCCGCCCCAGACATCCACCATCGCCAGCCACCTGCCCAAGGCGATGGGGACCGCCTTCAGCCTGGCGCGGGCCCGCCGGCTCGGCGTGCAGAACGGCCTCCCGCACGATGCGATCGTGCTCTGCTCGTTCGGCGACGCCTCGGCAAACCACGCCACCGCGCTGGCGGCCATCAACACCGCCCGCTATGCCGTAAGCACCGGCCTGCCCATGCCGATCCTGTTCGTCTGCGAGGACAACGGGACCGGCATCAGCGTCCCGACCCCGGAGGGCTGGATCGCGGACACCTTCTCGCGGATGGCCCACCTGCGCTACGTGGCGGCCGCCGGC
>JBOGSY010000142.1:0-5441 GCA_050691915.1 Candidatus Limnocylindria bacterium
GCCCAGCAGGACCGCGACCCGGCCGGACAGCTCGGCCCAGGCCGCCAGCTTGGAGCCGATGATGCCCAGCGGGCCCCAGGCGAGGTATGAGCCCAGCGTCGGGTCGGCGGCGATGGAGAACTGCTGGTTGTAGGTGGTGATCCACAGGGTATGGCCCCCCGCGGACGGAAACGCTGTCCCGAAGACCGCCAGGTTGCGCACCAGCCACGGCCCCAGCACCACCCCGAAGGCAACCGCAGCCGCAACTCCCCACAGGAGGGAGCGGCGATCGGAGCGCAGCCACCAGGCCGCCGCCGGGGCCACGGCCAGCAGCAGGCCGTCCACCCGGGCCAGGGTGGCCAGGCCGGCCAGCGCCCCGGACCCGACCAGCCACCAGCCGGGCCGCGGGGCCCGCACCGCGCGGATGGCGCACCACACCGCCGCGCCGCCGGCGGCGCCGAAGACGGCGATGTTGTTGACCTGCGGGTAGTAGACCAGCAGCGGGCCGGCCGGGATGGCCAGCAGCCCCGCCGCCAGCGCCACCCGCCGCGAGCGCCACAGCTCCCAGCCGACCAGGTAGGTGAACGGCACCAGCGCGGTGGCCAGCAGGACGAACGGGACCTGTGCCGCCCGCCAGGTCCCCAGCGCCGGCTCCAGCAGCCAGATCGACGCCGCCGCGACCAGCGAGGTCAGCGGCATCCAATGCCCGTTGGACGGCACCGGCAGCTCCGGCGCGGCGGGCAGCCGGCCACCCACCTCCAGGAAGCTCCACAGGACCGGGGTGGTGAAGCCGGCGCCATCGGCCAGGCGGTCGGCCACCAGCAGGTAGTAGGCCGGATCGGTGTAGGGCGGATGGTCCACGATCAGGGCCGCGAACGCCCGCGCCAGCAGCGCAATGACCGTCAGCCACAGGAGGTCGCGCCGCATCAGCGGCGGACCCAGATGGCGGCGACCTCGTCCGCATAGACCCGCTCCCAGAGGGCGGACGCGTCCAGCCAGGCGGCCAGCTCCCAGTCGGGCGGCAGGATGGCGTGGTCGATCCGGTAGCGATCGAAGACCTCCTGCGGGTCGCCGCGCAGCCCGATGACGCCCACGTACACCTGGAGCAGCTCGTCGCCGTAGACATCGGCCCTGCCGTCCATGAAGACCTTCTCGTCCGGCCGGTGCTGACCGATATACCCGCCCCACTCGTATCGGTTGAAGATCCGGTCGCCCGGCTCGTGCTCGTCCATCCATGCCACGGCCGCGGCCGGCAGCCTGAGCGCGATCTCGCGCTCCTGGGCTCCGGGGTTGACGCGCGCCAGGGACACGCCCAGGCCCAGCACCAGCAGGAGACCTATGAGCACGCGGTTGACCGCCCCCGGCACACCCTTCCGCCGCCGGCCGAGCCGGGCGATGACCGGCGAGAGGCGCTGCCCGGGCCGCGTGCGGCTGATGACCGGTGCCAGGACAACCGCCACCACCGCCGCGCCGATGGGACCGGCGATCAGCAGGAAGCGGATCGCCTGCCAGGCCATGACGGTGACGCCCACCAGGATCAGCGCATCGGCCGTGCGCAACCGGCGCCGGCCGAAGGCGAGGGCCGGGATGACCGCCAGCACCACGAAGCCCAGCAGCAGCCAGCCGAACAGGTTGTCCAGGCTGGCGGGGTACCACTCCAGGACGTATCGGTTCAGGGCGGTGATGCTCACCGTGTCGAACGGGTAGGTGTACAGGTCCAGGCCGTTCGGGTTGATCGCCACTGCCGCCGCGCTGACCACCAGGGCCACGCCCAGGATCCGGAGCTGCGGCCAGGTCAGCGGGGGACGGTCCTCCAGCGTGCGGTTGAGCAGCCGGTCGACCGCCTCGCCCACCAGGACCGCTCCGCCCAGCAGGAAGAGGAGGACCCAGCCGGCATGCAGGTTGGCCCAGGCGACCGCGACCAGCGGCAGGCCCAGCATCCAGCGCGGCTTGCGGTCGACCAGGTAGCCCCACAGGATCCAGATCACCACCGCCGCCAGCAGCAGGTCCAGGACCTGGACCCGGACGCCCATCACCGGGCCGGCTAGCACCAGGCCGGCGCTGAGCCAGATGACCCGGCTGGCCCAGCCGATGGCCGGCATGCGCCGGCCGATCGCCCGCCACAGGATCCAGAAAGCGAGAACGGTGAGCGCGCCGAACAGGAGGGAGAGGCCGGTGTGGCCCCAGGGGCCCAGGGCGTCGCCCAGGGCCAGGACCACGTTGGCCAGCCAGTCCTGGCTGGTCCACGAGCGTCCCGCACCGGCGATGCTCCAGGTATCGACCCGCGGGATCGCCCCGCGCCGGATGATCTCGCCGCCGGCGCGGATGTGCCACCACACGTCCGGGTCGGTGAGCGGCTGGGTCGCCCTGGGCAGCACCGCGGCCGCGAAGAAGCCCACCACCGCGGCCGTTGCGGCGGCGACGCCGGGGCGGCTCTGGGCGGTGGCGGGCATCACATCCGGAGTCTAGACTCGCGCCCGAATGCCGACCGCCGACCGTCGCCACCCCACCGCGGACCACTGGCTTGCCCGGCTGCCGTCGCCGCTGGCCATCTTCAGCCTGGCGCTGGGCGGGACCCTGCTGGGCGTGACCCTGGCCAAGGGAGTGCAGGACGCCGACTACTTCTGGCACGTCACCACCGGCCGCCTGATCGCGGAGTCGGGCCGGGTGCCGACCACCGACCCGTTCTCGTTCACCTGGGCCGGCCAGCCGTGGACCCTCCACGAGTGGCTCAGCGAGCTGCTCATCCACTGGCTGACCGATGCGCTGGGGCGCATCGGTGCCCTGGCGGTCTTCGGCCTGGTGCCGGGGGCGGCGCTGGCCCTGCTGGCGGCCATGCTGGTGCGGCAGGGGGTGGGCGTCCGGGCCTTCGCCCCCGCGGCGGTGCTGATCGGCGCGGTCATGACGCCGTACGTCACCCTGCGGCCGCAGGCGGTCTCCTGGCTCTTCCTTGCCGCGCTGCTGTGGCTGCTGGCCGAGCTCCGCCCAGACCGGCCGCGGCGCGCGCTGTGGCTGATCCCGTTCTTCGTGGTCTGGGCCAACCTGCACGGCCTGTACGTGGTGGGCCTGGGGGTGGTGGGACTCTACGGGCTGTTCACCCTGCTCGGCCGCACCCCCATGCGCGCCGAGTGGCGCTGGGTGGTGGTGGCCGGCGTGGGCTGCCTGCTGGCCGGCATGGCCACGCCCGCCGGTCCTGCCGGGCTGGTCTACCCGCTGCGCTACATCGAGGGCGGCGACTGGGGCCTGGCCAACATCCAGGAGTGGCAGTCGCCGGACTTCCACGCGGCGGCGCACTGGCCGTTCCTGGCCATGATCGTGGCGCTGAGCCTGAACGCCGGACGGGCCACGCCCGCCTGGCTGGTGGCGCTCTCCTGGATCGGGGTTGCCATGGGCCTGGTCGCGCTGCGCAACGTCCCGGTGGCGGCGGTGTTTGCGCTTCCCACCCTGGCCCTGGGCCTGGAGGCACGGCTGGCGCAACGGCGATCCGCGCCCACGCCCCGCAGCGCAGATCCCTCCCGCGCCCTGGGGCGCCGCATCCTGGAGCTGGGGACGGCGCTGGTGGTGGTGGCCGCGGCGCTGGTGCTGCTGCTGCCGCGCGGCATCGGCGACCAGGCGGAGGCGCGGCTGCGCGAGAAGTACCCGGTGGCGGCGGTCGAGCATCTCCGGCAGCACAGCCCGGACGCCAACGTGCTGGCGGAGTACGGCTGGGGCGGCTACGTCATCCACGAGCTGTACGACAGCGGCGGCCGCGTCTTCGTGGACGGCCGCAACGACATGTACGACCAGCGGATCCTGGAGGACTACGACGCCATCAAGGCGGCCGAAACGAACTGGCCGCAGCTGGTGGACGCCTACGGCGTGGAGGCGATCCTGCTGGCCCCGTCCGCTCCGCTGACCCGCGGGCCGGCGGAGGCCGCCGGCTGGTGCGAGGCGTACCGTGACGACCACCAGGTCCTCCTCCTGCGGACCTGCCCCGGATGAGGGGCACCTCGCCGGCGGGCCGGGCCGGACGGCTGGCCGGCGTCACCTTCCTGGCCGTCCTGCTGGCGCTGGCGTCCTACGCGCTGACCACCTACGCGCTCTCCCAGCAGCTCGGCGTCGACGTGGCGGCCTACCTGGGCGCCGCCGAGCGGCTGCGGGATGGCGAGCCCCTGTACCTGACCGGGGCGGCCAACGCGTCCGAGCGGTACCGATACGCCCCATGGTTCGCCTACGCCTGGATTCCATTCACCGGGCTGGACCGCGATGCGGTCGTCGCCGGCTGGGTGGGCTTGATGATCGCCGCGGCCGCCGCCTCCGTGCTGCCGCTGCTGCGCCACGGCTGGACCGGGGCCGCCGCCATCGCCATCCTGGGGCCGCTCCAGCTCCAGGGCGCGATCTACGGCAACGTCCAGCCCCTGCTGGTCCTGATGCTGGTGTGGGGTGCGGGGCGCCGCAGCGGCCCGCTCTGGCTGGCGCTGGGCGCGTCGCTGAAGGCCGTCCCACTGCTCCTGGCGGTGGTCTATGCCGGCCGCGGCGAGTGGCGGCGGGTGGCGCTGACCCTGGCCCTGACCGCGGTGCTGGTGGGCCCCACCTTCCTGTTCGACCTGTCCGGCTACTCCACCGACCCGGGACCCAGCCAGATGAGCCTGAGCGCGGTCTGGTTCCCGGCGTACGTGGCGGTGGGGCTGGCGGCAATCGTGGCCGCCTTCGTCCTGGCGCGTGCCAGGTTCGGCTGGCTGGCGGGCGGGGTGGCCATGATCGCCACCCTGCCGCGGCTGCTGACCTACGAGCTCGGCTTCGTACTGGTGGGCCTGGCCGACAGGACCGATGCGCCGGCGCCCCCAGCTGAAGGCGAGCGACCGAGGTGAGCCCACGCTGGCTCTTCGTCCCGCTGGTCGGCCTGGCGGCGCTGCTGCTGCTGCCGGGCCTGCTCATCGGTCCATCCCTGGACGCCGCCGTGTTCAGCCAGGTCGCGCGTGAGCTGCGCGAGGGCGCCACCCTGTACGCCCAGGCCTGGGACCACAAGCCGCCGGGCATCTACCTGCTGCTGGCCGGCCTGCAGCTGGCGCTGCCCTTCGTCGCGCCGTGGACCATCGCCTGGGGCGTATCGGTCCTGGCCAGCGCCGGCACCGGGAGCGCGGTGGCCGTGGCCTGCCGGCGAATGGGGGTCAGCCCGGCCGGCAGCCTGCTCGCGTCGGCCGCGGCGGTGGTGGCCATGACCCAGTACATGATGGCGCTGGGCGGAGGCCTCACCGAGCCGGTGGCCACCCTGCCGGTGGCGGTGGCGCTGGCGATGACCCTGGCGCCGGCCGGCGCCGGCACGTGCCGCGGGGTGGGGGCCCTGCTGGCCCTCAGCCTCCTGCTCTCCGTCCAGCTGCTGCCCGGGGCGCTGGCGGTCGCGGCCCTGCTCCTGGCTCGCCCGGCCGCGCAGGCGTCTCGCGGCACGGCGCTGCTTGGGCTGGCGGGCGGCGGGCTGCTGC
>JBOGSY010000143.1:0-5431 GCA_050691915.1 Candidatus Limnocylindria bacterium
CCTACCCCCAGGTCCGCCAGCTGCTGGCCTACAGCTTCGGCCTGGACGACCAGGAGTTCGTGGTCGCCTACGAGACCGATGACCTGGTCGCGTTCCAGGACCTGGTGCGGGAGCTGCGCGAGACGGAGAGCCGCCGCTCCACGCTGCGCGACACGCCCATCATCACCGGCATCCACCGACCGCTGGCCGAGGCGCTCGAGATGCTGTCGGGGACTGAGGGCTGATGGTCGCCACCCATCGCTCCGAAGCGCTCATGGCCCGCGCCGGGCGGCTCTTTCCGGGCGGGGTCAGCTCGCCGGTGCGCGCCTTCGGGGCGGTGGGCGGCACGCCCCGCGTCATCGACCGTGGCCTGGGGTCCCGGGTCTGGGACGTCGACGGCAACGAGCTGATCGATTACGTGGGCTCGTGGGGCCCCATGATCCTGGGCCACGCCCACCCCGACGTCGTCGCCGCCATCACCGCCGCCGCCGGACGGGGAACGAGCTTCGGGGCACCGAGCCCGCTGGAGGTGGAGCTGGGCCAGGAGATCACGGCCGCCATGCCGTCGATCGAGCGCCTGCGCTTCGTGTCATCCGGGACGGAGGCCGCCATGTCCGCCCTGCGGCTGGCGCGCGCGGCCACCGGCCGGCACCTGGTGGTCAAGATGGCCGGCGGCTACCACGGCCACGCGGACGGGATGCTGGTGGCGCCCGGCTCCGGCGGGACCGGCCTGCCGGCGAGCGGCGGGGTCAGCCCATCGGTCGCCGCCGAGACGCTGGTGGCCCCCTACAACCACCTGCCGACCGTCGCGCAACTGCTGGACGAGCACGCCGTGGCGGCCGTGATCGTGGAGCCCGTGGCCGCCAACATGGGCGTGGTCCCGCCGGCCCCCGGGTACCTGGACGGCCTGCGCCAGCTGACCGCGCGCCACGGCAGCCTGCTCGTCTTCGACGAGGTGATCACCGGCTTCCGCGTGGCGCGCGGCGGGGCCCAGGAACGCTACGGCGTGGTCCCCGACCTGACGATCCTGGGCAAGGTCATCGGCGGCGGGTTGCCGGTGGGAGCCTACGGGGGCCGGGCGGACCTGATGCGGCTGGTGGCGCCCTCCGGGCCGGTCTACCAGGCCGGCACCCTGTCCGGCAATCCGCTGGCCATGGCCGCCGGGCTGGCGACCCTGCGGTGCCTGACGCCCGCGGCCTATCGCCGGCTGGAGAATGCAGGGGCCGCGCTCGAGGACGGGCTGGCCCGCGCCGCGGCGGAGTACGGCGTCGCCGTTCGCGTCGCCCGGGTGGCAAGCCTGCTCACCGTCTTCTTCGACGACGCCGCGCGCTTCGCGCGGTTCTTCCACGCCATGCTCCGGGCGGGCGTGCTGCTGCCGCCCTCCCAGCACGAGGCCTGGTTCATCTCCGCCGCCCACGGCACCGCCGATCTGGAGGCGACCCTGGCCGCCGCCGGGGCGGCCTTCGCCGCCCTTACCCGGGAGGGCGCATGATCGACGCCGCCGCCCATCCCCCCACCGGCGCGGCCAGATTCCTGGCGGCGCTGGCGCACGAGCGCGCGGACGCCACTCCGGTCTGGTTCATGCGCCAGGCGGGCCGCTGCCTGGCCGCCTACCGGCGCCTCCGGGAGCGCCATTCGATCCTGGCCCTGGCCAAGACGCCGGATCTGTGCGCCCAGGTGACCATGATGCCGGTGGCCGAGTTCGGGGTCGACGCGGCGGTGATGTTCGCCGACATCATGCTGCCGCTGGAGCCGATGGGGGTGGAGCTAGAGATCGAGCCGACCATCGGGCCCATCATCCACAACCCAGTCCGCTCGGCGGCGGACGTCGATCGGCTGCGACTGATCGAGCCCGATGCCGACGTCGGGTTCGTGATGGACGCCATCCGCATCGTCCGCCGCGAGCTCGACGGCCGGCAGGCCGTCATCGGCTTCTCGGGGGCACCGTTCACCCTGGCCTGCTACCTGGTGGAGGGCAGGCCGAGCCGCGAGTATGCCCTCGCCAAGTCGTTCATGTACCGCGAGCCAAGGGCCTGGGACGCGCTCATGGACAAGCTGTCCACCATCGTGGTGCGCTACCTGAACGCCCAGGTCGCGGCTGGCGCCCAGGCGGTGCAGCTGTTCGACTCATGGGTCGGCGCCCTGGGACCGGCCGACTACCGCCGCTACGTCCAGCCGCACGTCACGCGGATCTTCGCGGAGGTGCGCGGCGCGCCCACCATCCACTTCGGGACCCAGGCCGCCTCCCTGTTGGAGCTGATGGCCGCGGCCGGCGGCGACGCGATCAGCATCGACCACCGGCTGGGCCTGGACGAGGCGTGGCGCCGCGTGGGGTACGACCGCGGCATGCAGGGCAACCTGGACCCGACCCGGCTGTTGGCCGGCTGGGGCCCGACCGAGGAGGGGGCCCGCGACGTGCTGCGCCGGGCCGCCGGACGCCCGGGCCACATCTTCAACCTGGGCCACGGTGTCCTGCCGGACACGGACCCCGCGCTCCTGCGGAGCCTCGTCGACTTCGTGCACCGGGCGACCGTCTCGTGACCCGCCCGGCGGCGAGCGCGGTCGATGGCCGCCTGGGGGTGCTGCTGATGACCTATGGATCCCCCGCCGGGCCGGAGGACATGCCGCGCTACCTGGCGGCGGTGCGCGGTGGACGCCCGGCCTCGGACGAGGTCGTGGCCGAGTTCCAGCTCCGCTACCGGGCGATCGGTGGCTCGCCGCTGATTGAGATCACCCGGGACCAGGCGGCGGCGGTGGAGGAGCGCCTGGGGGAGGCCGGCGTGGATGCCCGCGCGGCGGCGGGCATGCGCTTCTCCGAGCCGAGCATCGCGCGGGCGCTGCAGGCGCTGGTGACCGCCGGCTGCAGCTCGGTGGTGGGCATCGTCATGAGCCCGCAGCACTCCGACCTGCTGATGCACGGGTACCGGGGGGCGCTCGACGACGCGGCACGGCAGGTCGGCTGGGAGGCGCAGCGGATCGGCCTGGCGCCGGCCTGGTACCGCAGCCCGCGCTTCCTGGCGGCGGTTGCGCAGCGCATCGGCGAGGGCCTCGACCGCCTGCCGCCGGCCGAACGGGACCGCGCCACCGTGCTGCTGACGGCTCACTCGCTCCCCCGCCGCGTGGCGGACCGGGAGCCCGCCTATCTCGACCAGCTGCGCGCCACGGCGGAGGCGGTCGCTGCGCGGGCCGGGCTGACGGCGGACCGGTGGCAGTTCTGCTGGCAGTCCGCCGGCCATGAGCCGGGCGAGTGGATGAAGCCCGACTTCACCGACGTCCTGCCCCGGCTGCGCGCCGCCGGTGACGGTGTGGTGCTGGTCGCCCCCATCCAGTTCCTGGCGGACCACCTGGAGGTGCTGTACGACATCGACATCGGCGCCCGCGGCCAGGCCGAGGCGGCGGGCATGTCGTTCGGCCGCATCGAGTCGCTCAACGTGATGCCCGAGTTCATCGCCGCCCTGGCGCAGGTCGCGGTCGAGTCACGACCGAACCCGTAGGACCGGCTAGCAGCAGCCCCCGCCACCGCAGCAGCCCGGAGGCCAACGCCGCGATCTCGGCGGGCTGGCCGAGGTCGACGGCCGGCGCCGCATCGGCCGCCTTGGCGGCCTTGATGATGGCCGAGTGCATCCCGTCCGCCACCGGGTGGGTGGGGGTGACGGAGACATCGGTCAGGCCAACCGCGGCCAGCCCGGCGCGGTACTCCGCGAATGACAGGGCGCCCGCGATGCAGCCGACGTACGAGCCACGCTCGGCGCGCTCGTCCGGGCTCAGGGCGTCCTCCGCCACGATGTCGCTGATGCCGATCCGGCCGCCCGGGCGCAGGACGCGCGCGATCTCGCGGAAGACGGCCGGCTTGTCGGCGGCCAGGTTGACGACGCAGTTGCTGATCACCACGTCCACCGAGCTGGCCGGCAGCGGGATGGCCTCGATATGGCCCTTGACGAACTCGACGTTGGTGGCACCCGCCTCGGCCGCGTTCTTCTGGGCCAGGGCCAGCATCTCGTCGGTCATGTCCAGGCCAATGGCCCGGCCGGTCGGCCCCACCCGCTTGGCCGACAGCAGCACGTCGATTCCGCCACCGGATCCCAGGTCGAGCACGCGCTCGCCCGGATGAAGGTCGGCCACGGCGGTGGGGTTGCCGCAGCCCAGCGAGGCGAGGACCGCTGCGTCGGGCAGCTCGTCGCGCTCCAGCACGGAGTACAGCTCGGCACCGATGCCGGGCTCCCCGCAGCAGGCGGCGGCATTGCTGGACAGGACCTGGAGCGCCGAAGCGGCATAGCGCTCGCGCACCTCGTCGTGGATGGTGGAATCGATCGGCAGGCTCATCGGTCTTTCCTCGGGTGTGCTAGGCGATGGGAACCAGGCCGGCCAGGCTCGCGCCGATGGCCGCCCAGCGGCCGGCGAAGTCCGGGGCCAGCGCGTAGTAGATGTAGGTCCCGCGGCGCTGGCTGGTGACGATCCCCGCCTCGCGCAGCACCTTCAGGTGGTGGCTGACGGTGGGCTGGCTCACCGTGCAGCACTCGGTGAAGTCACAGGCGCACACCTGGTCCGCGGAGCCGGCCAGCTGCCGCACGATCGACAGCCGAACCGGGTCGGCCACGGCCTGCAGGAGCTGGACGTCGGGATCGGCGCCCCGGGCGCCGCGCGTCACGTTGCTCATCACGCCGGCCATTATATTGATGTGCGTCGATATAGCAAGTGCTGGACGGGCGCGTGTACGATACGCGGGGCCACCGAGCGGCCAGCAGCGGCCTTGATGCCCACGCGGGCTGCAGGCTGGGAGGTGATCGGTGTCCGCCCAGGACTTCCTCAGCGCGGTCAGCCAGCTGATCTACCTGGCCCTGTTCGCCGTCACCACCGGCCGCTTCGTCCGAAGCCCCAGCTGGGCAAGCTTCGACACGTTCCTGTTCTTCGGGGTCATCGCCGCCATCCTGCTGGCCGGTGACGCGGCCGAGATCCTGGGGTTCACCGATCACCCGGCGCTCAGGGTCCTGGTCTGGGTGGGCCTCAGCGCCCTACCACTCATCCTGCTGCGGCTGGTGGACGACTTCCGGCCTCGACGCACCTGGCTGATGATCGTGGCCTCGGGCGCCTACCTGCTCGTGGCGGCGATCGGCATCGTGACGCCGCAGCCGACCCCGCCGGCCGTGAACCTGGTGCCCATCGCCTACGTCGTCCTGCTGGGCGGGTATGCCTCCCTCGCCTTCTTCCGCGAGGCCCGGACCAGCCGGGGCGTCACCCGGCGCCGGATGCAGGCCGTGGCGGTCGGGTCCGGCCTGCTGGCGGTCATCCTGCTGCTGACCGGCGTGCGAATCGTCCTTCCCGCCCTGGCCGATGGCATGGCGGTCGGGACGCAGGTCCTGGGGCTGGGGACGGTCCTCGCCTACTACGTCGGCTTCGCGCCGCCGCGCGTCCTGCGACGAGCCTGGCAGGAGCCGGCCATCCGGGCCATGCT
>JBOGSY010000144.1:0-5406 GCA_050691915.1 Candidatus Limnocylindria bacterium
TGCCGACGCTGTGCGCGCGCCAGCGGCGGCCGCCGCCGCCGATGACGAGGTCCGCGCGACTGGCGCGCGCGCTGCCCGAGGTGGCCGACCAGCGCTCGACGGCAAAGGCCGCCGTGCCGGCTTCCGGATCGGAGGGGAACGAGGAGGTGGACATGGGTGGCTCCATCTTGGGGTGAGCTAGAGGGCGATGCGGGTCAGCCAGCCGGCGTACCGCTCATCGGTGCCGCGCACGGCGGCGAAGTAGCGCGCCTGGAGGTCCAGGCCGACCGGCGTCGAGGCATCCCCGACCGGCCGGCCGTCGACCGATGCAACGGGGGCGACCTGCGCTCCCGTCCCGGTCAGGAAGACCTCGTCGGCAAGGTAGAGCTCGGTGCGGTCGATCGAGCGCTCGGTGACGGCGTAGCCGGCATCCCGGGCCAGGGTGATGACCGCTCCCCGGGTGATGCCGGGCAGCACGTCGTCCGACAGCGGCGGCGTGACCAGCTCGCCGTCGCGGACCACGAAGACGTTGGCGCTGGAGGCCTCCGCGACGTGGCCGTCGGCGGTGAGCAGCACCGTCTCCTGGAAGCCTCCGCTGTGGGCGTCCTCGACCGCCATGCAGGCGTTGACGTAGGAGCCGGTCACCTTGCCCCGGGCCGGGATGGCGTTGTCGTTGACACGCTGCCAGGCCGAGACCGAGACGCGCAGCCCGCCGGTGTCCAGGTACCCGCCCATCGGGAAGGCGTAGATGCCGATCCGGTCGTCCAGCCCGCTGAGCTGCAGGCGCAGCGAGTGCGCGGCCTTGTAGAGCAGCGGGCGGATGTAGAGGTCCTCGGCCGTCCCGTGACGCGTCAGGAGCTCGGCGGTGACCGCCACCAGCTCCTCGCTCGTCTCGCGGACGCTGGCCCGCAGCAGGCGGCCGTTGCGCAGCAGCCGGTCGTAGTGCTCCCGGGCCAGCAGCACCGCCAGCCCGCCGTCGGCCTGGCGGTAGGCGCGGATCCCCTCGAAGATGGCCGTTCCGTAGTTCAGGGCGTGGGTGGCGATGCTCAGGGTGGCCTTCTCGAAGGGCACCAGTTCACCGCCGAAGTAGGCCCACCCGCAGGCGCGGACGGCCGTGCCGTCGTCACCCTGCGCCCCGGCGTCCTGGGCTCCCGCTGCGGTGCGGTCGATCGTGCTCGTCATGCAACCTCCTCGGATGGCAGCGACCCGCTTCGCGCCCCGCGGCGTGCCGGCCGGGCATCGGCCTTCCACAGGCCGTACTCGATCGAATCCGTCAGGGCGCTGACGGAGGCGGCGATGATGTTGGTGTCGGAGCCGACCGTGGACCAGGCGCCCATCGGCCCGCTCGATTCGATCAGGACCCGGGTGCGGGCCGCGGTGGCCGCCTCACCGTCCAGGATCCGGACCTTGTAGTCGACCAGGTGGATCGCGTCGAGCTCCGGGTAGAAGGCGCCCAGCGCCTTGCGGAGCGCGGAGTCGACCGCGTGGACCGGGCCGTTGCCGCCGGCGGCGGTGTGGAGCAGCTCGCCCTCCACCTCCACCTTGATGGAGGCCTCGGCGCGGACCTCGCCCCCATTGCGACGGTCCACGATGACGGTGAAGTCGACGACGCGGAAGAAGGGGCGGTAGTCGGCATGCTGGCGGCGGATCAGGAGCTCGAACGAGGCCTCGGCTCCCTCGAAGCTGGCCCCGTCGGCCTCCAGTCGCTTCACCAGCGTTGACAGGGCGCGCGGCTCGATGATGCCATCCAGGCGATGCCCCAGCCGTTCGGCCAGCCAGCCCGCGTTGGCGCGGCCGCCGAGCTCGCTGACGACCAGGCGCATGTCGTTCCCGACCAGGGCGGGGTCGATGTGCTGGTACGCCTCGCGGACGCGAAGCGTGGCCGCGCCGTGCACCCCGCCCTTGTGGGCGAAGGCGCTGCCACCCACGTACGGCGCGTGGCCGTCCGGGGCGATGTTGGCCACCTCGGCCACGAAGCGGGCCAGCTCGCGCAGGCCGGACAGCCCCTCGCCGGGCGGCACGGTCTGCTGGCCGGCCTTGAGCGCCAGGTTGGCCCAGATGGTCACCAGGTCGGCATTGCCGCAGCGCTCGCCGTACCCGTTGATGGTGCCCTGGACCTGGCGGCAGCCCTGGGCCACGGCGGCCATCGAGTTCGCCACCGCCAGGCCGGCGTCATCGTGGACGTGGATACCCCAGCCGACCGCCCCGTCGGCGAGGGCATCGATCGTGGCCCGCACGATTCCGCTCAGCGCATCGGGCAGGACCCCCCCGTTCGTGTCACACAGCACCAGCGTGGTCGCGCCCGCGTCGCGCGCGGCACGCAGTGTCGACAGGGCGTAGGCCGGGTCGGCGGCGAAGCCGTCGAAATAGTGCTCCGCGTCATAGACCACCTCCCGTCCGGCCGAGGTCAGGAAGGCCACCGAGTCGCCGATCATGGCCAGGTTCTCGGCCGGGGTGGCACCCAGCACCTCGGTGACGTGCAGCAGCCAGCTCTTGCCGAAGATGGTCGTCACCGGCGTCCGCGCGTCGAGCAGGGCCAGCAGGTTCGGATCGTCCTCCGCCCGGTTGGCGCGGTGCCGCGTGGAGCCGAAGGCGGCGATCCGCGCGTTGCGCCAGGTGGCGGTGCGGGCGGCGGCGAAGAACTCGACGTCTTTCGGGTTCGAGCCCGGCCATCCGCCCTCGACGTACCGGAACCCGGCCTCGTCCAGGCGCCGCGCCAGCTTCAGCTTGTCGGCCAGCGACAGGACCAGGCCCTCGCGCTGCGTCCCATCGCGCAGGGTCGTGTCGTACAGGATCACCGGCGCGCTCATGCGGCAACCCCGCTGATCTGTCGCAGCTGGTCGACGATGGCCAGCGTCACGTCGGCAGTTGCCGCGGCGCCGCCCAGGTCGGCGGTCCACGGCCCCCGCTCCGAGACGGCCAGCACGGCCTCGTCCAGGGCGTCAGCGGCGGCGGGCTCGTCCAGCGACCAGCGCAGCATGAGCGAGGCGGAGCTGATGGCGGCGGTCGGGTTGGCGACCCCCTTGCCGGCGATGTCCGGGGCGCTCCCGTGAATCGGTTCATACAGGCCGAAGCGACCGTGGCGGGTGGTCCTGTCGCCCAGGCTGGCGGAGGCCAGCAGGCCCAGCGACCCGGCGATCACCGCGGCCTCGTCGGAGAGGATGTCGCCGAACATGTTCTCGGTCAGGATCACGTCGAAGGCGGCCGGACGCGTCATCAGGGCCGCGGCCAGCGAGTCCACCAGGGCGTGCTCCAGGGTGACGCCGGGGAACTCGGCGGCCACGCTGTCGACCACCTCGCGCCACAGCCGCCCGGTGGCCATGACGTTCGCCTTGTCGACGCTGGTCACCAGGCCGCGCCGCGTGGCGGCCAGCATGAACGCCTGGCGGGCGATGCGCTCGACCTGGTGGCGGGTGTAGGCGCAGGTGTCGACCGCGCCGAGGGGGGTGGGTCCCTGCGGCCGGCCGAAGTAGAGGCCGCCGGTCAGCTCGCGCACGATCAGCAGGTCCGTGCCGGCACGCACCTCCGGCCGAAGCGGTGAGGCGTGGGCTAGGGCCGAGACGGCGCGGACCGGGCGCAGGTTGGCGAACAGGTCCAGCTCTCGCCGCAGGCGCAGCAGCGCCTGCTCGGGCCGCACCGCGCCGCGGGGGTCGTCCCAGGCGGGCCCGCCCACCGCGCCGAGCAGCACGGCGTCGGCGGCGGCGCAGGCGGCCAGTGTCTCGTCGGCGACCGGCATGCCCTCGGCGTCGATGGCGGCCCCGCCGACGAGGCGCTCCTCCCACAGGACGCTGAACTCGAACTGCTCCGCGGCGGCATCCACGCAGCGGCGTGCGGCGTCCAGGACCTCCGGTCCGACGCCGTCGCCCGCCAGGTAGGCGACCCGGTAGCCGGTCATGGCTGCAGGCCCATCCGCCCGGATCCGGCCGCCAGGCCGGTGGAGGCCGACCCGCCGGTGGAGCCCGACCCGCCGGTGGAGCCCGACCCGCCGGTGGAGCCCGACCCGCCGGTGGCCGCCTCTCGCGCGGCGGCCGCGGCCGGATGTTCGGCGATCAGCTTGTTGATGGCGGCCAGGTAGGCGCGCACTGAGGCTTCCACCACGTTGGTCGACAGCCCGTGCCCGGTGTAGGTGCGCGGCAGGCCTTCCGCCCCGCCCGCAGCCCCCGCGGGCCTGGGCTCTGCGATCTTGAGCATCGCCTCGCCCTGCGCGTCCTCCCCCGAGCCGACGCTGCGCAGCTGGTAGTCGGTCAGCGTCGGGCGGCCGCCGATGATCTGCTCGAGCGCGTTGTCCACCGCCTTCAGCAGGGCGTCCACCGGGCCGTTGCCGCCGGCGAAGGCGCGGTAGGTTCGACCGTCGAAGAAGAGGCTGACGTTGCCGCTGCTGCTCTCCCCCTGGCGGCTGGCCGCGGCCCAGTGCTCCAGCCGGACCAGCTGCGGGACGGGATCGGCGCGCTGCTCCGCCAGGGCCAGCAGGTCAGCATCGGTCACCTGCTTCTTGTGATCGGCCAGGGCGATCGCCTCAGCGTACAGGGCGTCCAGGGCGGCCGGCTCCAGCTCGATCCCCAGCTGGCGCAGGCGCTCGTTGAACCCCCGCCGCCCGGAGAGCTTGCCCAGGGTCAGGGTCGAGCCGGTGAGGCCGACCGACTCCGGGGTCATGATCTCGTAGGTGAGCGCCTTCTTGAGGTAGCCGTCCTGGTGGATGCCCGACTCGTGGGCGAAGGCGTTGCCACCGACCACGCTCTTGTTGGGCTGCACGCTGATGCCGGTCAGGTAGCTGACCAGCCGGCTGGTGGGCGTCAGCTGCTCGGTCATCACGCCGGTGCTCGCCGCCCGGAACCGGGTGGGGCGCGTGCGGAGGGCCATCACCACCTCCTCCAGGGAGGCGTTGCCGGCGCGCTCGCCGAGGCCGTTGACGGTCACCTCGACCTGACGCGCCCCGGCCCGCACCGCGGCCAGGGTGTTGGCGGTGGCCAGCCCAAGGTCGTTGTGGCAGTGGACGCTGACGACGGCCCGCCGCCCGACCGCCCGAACGACCTGGCGGACAACGCCCGCGAACTCCTGCGGCTCGGCGTAGCCGACCGTGTCGGGGACGTTGATGACCGATGCCCCGGCGCCCAGCGCGACCTCGTACGCCTCCAGCAGGAAGGGCAGCTCGGTACGGCTGGCATCCTCGGCGCTGAACTCGACGTCGTGACCGGCTCCGACCAGGCGGCGGGCCTGCGCCACGCAGCCGGCGATGCGCTCCAGCACCTCCTCCCGGGTGGCGCGCAGCTTGTGCTCCAGGTGCACGTCGGAGGTGGCGATGAACACGTGCAGCTGCCGGCGCCGGGCGGGCTCCAGGGCCATGGCCGCGGCGGTGACGTCGGCGGGGACGCAGCGGGCCAGGGCGGCGATGGCGGGCGCGCCCTCGGCCCCGCCCACCTCCTGGGC
>JBOGSY010000145.1:0-5399 GCA_050691915.1 Candidatus Limnocylindria bacterium
CGTCCAGGCCGGCCAGGGCGCCCTCCAGGGCGGCGAACGCCTGGCGCATGTAGCCGGTGAGCGCCTGGCGGGGCGGAAAGGGAAGCGCGACTGCCTCGTCGTCCGCCATCTGCATGCCGGTGTCTCCACCCCCCAGCGCGGCGGGAAATGCCCACGCCGAGGCCAGGCCGCCACGGGTCCAGACCTGGTCGCCGGCGCCGAGGGCCTCGGCCCAGCGGTCAGCCCAGCGGGCGCAGTGCCACAGGTGGAAGGCGATGGGCGGCGCGGTCGGCCCCGGGGACCAGGTCAGGTCGGCTTCGCTGCCGGTGGCGGCAGCGTCCAGCAGCAGTCGATGGGTGATGGCGAAGCGCTCGGCCAACAGGTGGGCGCTCATCAGCCCGCCGCCAGCGCCGGGCCGGGGACCTGCTCGGCGGCGTGATACGAGGAGCGCACCAGCGGCCCTGACTGGACATGCCGGAAGCCCATCTCCAGGCCGATCCGGCGCAGGCTCATGAACTCGGCCGGCGTGTAGTACCGATGCAGCGGCAGGTGCCGCTGGCTCGGGCGCAGGTACTGGCCGATGGTCAGGACGTCGATCTCGGCCTCCCGTAGCAGGAGCATGGCGTCGGTGATCTCGTCCCAGCTCTCGCCCAGGCCCAGCATCAGGCCCGTCTTGGTCACCAGCTCCTCGAAGCCGATCTCCCGCGCCACCCGGCGTCCGGTGGCCAGGACCGAGACGGACCGGTCCCAGCGCGCCCGCCGCCGCACGGCGCGCTGGAGCCGCGGCACGGTCTCGACGTTGTGGTTGAGGATCTCCGGCTGGGCCTCGACCACGGTTCGGATGTCGGCCTCGCGACCGTTGAGGTCGCTGATCAGCACCTCGATGCTGGTGGCCGGCGAGGCGAGCCTGACCTGGCGGATGGTCTCCGCCACGATGGCGGCCCCGCCATCGGGCAGGTCATCGCGGGCGACCATGGTCACCACCGCGTGCTTCAGGTTCATGAGCCTGGCGGCCTCGGCCACGCGCCGGGGCTCGTCCACGTCCGTCAGCGGGGGGCGCCCGGTGTCGATGGCGCAGAAACCGCAGTTCCGGGTGCAGACGCTGCCCAGCACCATGAACGTGGCGGTGCCGAGGGCCCAGCATTCGCCCTGGTTCGGGCAGCGCGCCTCCTCGCAGACGGTGTGCAGCGCCTCGGCCCGCATCAGCCGGTTGACCGATGCGTACGTCTCGCCCATCCCGATCCGCACCTTGAGCCAGTCCGGCCGGCGCCCGCCCGGACCGGCGTTCTCCGGGATCGGGTCTCCCGGCGCCAGGAGCCCGCCGTCCGTCGACGAGCCGCCGGGGTACATCACCTCGGAGGGAGAGTGGTGCCCGGCCGGCTGGCTGACGACGCTGAGCTCGCCGAGGCCGGAGAAGTCCGGGCGCTGGTCGAGGGCCATGGGCTGAGTCTACCCAAGGGACGGGCCCGGTGCCGCGGATGGTCGGTGCGCCCGTGCACCGGTACCCGGGTACGGGGGTCCCACCCCGGCACACGGCACGCTGTGCGTGGCGCTGGACTGGGCCCTCGGGGACCCGGACCTCGCCTGCAAATGTCCTATCGACCCCCAGGACGATGGAACCGAGCATGAGCGACGATGAGCGGGTCGGTGCAGGGGGGCCAGCCCAACCGCCGCAGCCCGATGCTGCTGGCGCTGGTGTACGGCATTTTCCTGGTGCTGGTCGGCGTCACCGCCAGCGCGCTCGTAGTCGTCACCACCACGCACCTGTCCAGCAGCACCCTGTCCGCCACCGTGGCGCGCGACCGGACCCTGGTGGAGCTGTTCGTCAACGGCAGTCTCACCACGTCCGACCTGGATGACAACGGGCCCGGCGCCGACCGCGCCCAGGAGGTCGAGGCACGACTGGCGACGGTGGTCGCCGCCGACGAGATCCTGCGCCTGGAGATTCGGAGCACCGCGGGTCGCGTCCTGCTCGCCTCCAGTCCCGGGCTGCGCGGAGAGGCTCCCACGCCGTCCACGGCCATGCGCGCCGCCATGGCGGGCACGCCGTGGGCGGGGCTGGTGACCGAGGACGAGCTCAGCGATCCGGCCGGCGATCCACTGGGCGCTGCCGAAGTCGTGCAGCAGTACCTCCCGATCCTGGCCGAGGACGGCCGAACCCTTGCCGTGGTCGCCATATGGCGCGACGCGGCGCCGCTGCTGGCCGGCATCGCGGCGGCACAGCGCGACACCGTCGTGGTCACCCTGGCGGCCGGCGCGGTGCTGGCGGTCATCCTGTTCTTCGTCTTCCGCGCCGCGCAGCGGCGGATCACGCGCCAGCACGCCCAGCTGATCGAGGCCGAGCGTCGCGACCCGCTCACCGGCCTGCTGAACCACGGCGCGATCGTCAGCATGCTGGCGCAGGCGGTGGAGGAGGCGCGCCGCGAGGGAGGTCGGATTGGGCTGGGCCTGGTCGATGTCGACAACTTCGGCCTCTTCAACGATGCCCACGGGCACGACGCCGCCGACGAGGTCCTGCTTCGGGTGGCGGCGCTGGTGGAGCGCGAGGAGCCCGGCCGGGCGAAGCTCGCCCGCTACGGGCCGGACGAGTTCCTGCTCTTCGTGGCGGATGGCGGCGTGGCCGAGGTGGAGTCCGTCATCGCTCGGGTTCGCCAGGGCCTGGCCGAGGAGACGATCCAGTTCGGCGAGTCGGAGCGGCTACCCATCTCGGTGAGCGCGGGCATCTGCGCCTTCCCGGAGCACGCGACCGCTGTGACCGACCTTCTGTCGGCGCTCGGCGTGGCGCTGGCCGAGGCGAAGGCCGGCGGCGGCGACGCCACGCGGGTAGCCCATTCGGCCGATGAGGCGCGGGCCGCATCCGCCAGCTTCGACGTGCTCCAGGGCCTGGTGATTGCGGTCGACACCAAGGATCGCTACACGAAGCGCCATTCGGAGGATGTCGCCCGCTACGCCGTCTTCCTGGCGCGCCTCATGGGGATGGACGAGGAGCTGTGCCGGACGATTCACCTGGCGGGTCTGCTGCACGACGTCGGCAAGATCGGCATCCCGGACGCGCTCCTCCGCAAGCCGAGCCGGCTGACCGCGGCTGAGTTCGACGTCTTCAAGCAGCACGTCGCTCTTGGTGACGCGATCGTGCGTGACGTGCCCCAGGCGGAGACGGTACGGGCCGGCATCCGGCATCACCACGAGCGCTGGGACGGCGGCGGCTACCTGGACGGCCTCGAGGGCGAGACCATCCCCGTCATCGCGCGGGTGCTGGCCGTGGCCGATGCGTTCAGCGCCATGACCACCACCCGCCCGTATCGCAAGGCGCTGCCGGTGACCGAAGCGATCAAGCGGTTGGGGGATGCCGCCGGGACGCAGCTTCAGGAGGAGCTGGTGACGGCCTTCATCGCGGGCATCGAGACGGCGACCGACGCGCCATTGCCGGGAGACGCGGCGGCCGGCATCTGGCGGCCGGAGCTATGGGTCGCGTGAGCATCCGGCGGCGCGGGGCGGCCGCGGCGCTCGCCGTCGCCGCGACGCTGCTGGTGCCCAGCCTCGCCTACGGGGCTCTGTTGTGGACGCTCGTCGCCACGCCCCTGGCGGCGACCACGGGCGTTCCCACCACGTTCACCCTGACGGCGACCAACGACGATCCGCTGGCCGACCTGCTGAGCAGCCAGGAGATTGGCTGCGTCGTGGTCGACGTGCCGTCCAACTTCATCGTGGCGGGCGCCGCGGTCATCGGCTCGTCGGCGGGGGACGCCTGGGTGGCCAGCCGCAGCGGGAACAGGGTAACGGTCCGGACCACGAGCGGCGGCGATCGGCTGGAGTCGTTCGACTGGGTCCGCTTCACGGTCCAGGCCACGGCCCAGTCCACTGGATCGCTCGCCTGGGGCGCGGCCGCTTATCGCGACGAGAGCTGCGGCGGCTCGGCCTCGCTGCTCGGCGTGCCACCGGTTGTCATCGTGACCGGGCCGGCGGTGACACCAACGCCCAGCCCAACGCCCAGCCCAACGCCCAGCCCAACGCCCACGCCCACACCGAAGCCGACACCGAAGCCGACTTCCGTGACGACCCCGACACCCGCCAGCGCCACTCCTGCGCCGACGCCGGCCCGCGGAACCTTGCAGCCGACCGCGTCGGCCACGACGCCTTCACCGACCCCGACGGCGAGCGCCGCCAGCCCGCGTCCCACCACCGGTCCAACGCAAGCCCCACCGGAGACCGACCGCTCGACCTCGCCGGCACCGTCGCCCGCGGTCGGCGGGGCGCCGGCTGCTCCGGGGCCGTCTTCCGGCGGATCAGATGTGCGGACGGGAAGCGGTGAGACGCCTGGGCTGGCCGTCGGTCCATTCGCCCCGCTCTTCACCAGCCATATCTGGTACGTGCCCGCCGCCATCATCGGTGGCCCGGGCCTGCTGGTGATCCTGTTCATCTGTTTCCAGCTGCTCGGCGCGGCCGCGTGGGCACCCGCGGTCCGACGCCTGCGAGGGGAGGATCGTCGGCGCTAGTTGGCGGCCGAATCGCCGAAGTCGACGAACTCGCGAACCAGGGAGAAGCCCATCCGCTCGTAGATCGGGCGGCCCATCGCGCTGGCCTGGAGCACGGCCACGGTCCAGCCCGGATCCGCGTCGGCCATGAGATGCCAGGTCATGGCGGTCCCGTATCCGCGCCCTCGGAAGTCGGGCCGCGTGCCGATGCTGTAGACGCCCAGCGTCGAGCCGGTGCGAAAGCTGAGAGCGGTGGCGACCGGTCGCCGGTCGACCCAGCCCAGGAAGGCTCGAACCTGCGGCATCTCCAGGAGCTTCCGGGTGTAGAGCTTCTCGATGACCGCGGCGGACATGCCGAAGCCGTCGGCGGTCACGGTGTGCAGGTCCCCCACGTCGGTCGCGTCGACGCGGCGAACGGCCAGCTCGGCGGGAGGCTCGGGGATGGCCCGCGGCTCCATCGCGAAGCAGGGCAGGACGCCCGTCCGGGCCAGGCCAACCTGGGCAATTGCCGCCAGGGCGGCCGGCAGGTCGCTGCGGACGTGGACCACGAACGGGAGGCCCGTCGCCCGCAGCGCGGCGAGTGCAGCGGAGACGTCCTCGTGGCGCGGCGGTTCGGTCAGCCACGCGGCGTTGAAGAACGCTGCCGGGATGCCGGTGACGGCCACGGGGATCCGCCCGTGGCGACCGACCCAGCCACTCGCCGAACCGTCCGCCAGCGCCGCGATCGAGGCGATGAAGTTCGCATCGTGGGCATCGGCCTGCTCGGCGGGCGTCATGGGGGCCGGCGATCAACCGATCGGCGTTTCTGGGTCCCAGGCCTCGAGCCGCTTGCGGACATCCGACAGGAAGGCCCCCACCTGCGCGCCGTCCAATACCCGGTGATCGAAGCTGCAGGTCATGTTCATCATCGGCCGGATGGCGATGATGTCCTCGCCCTCCACGCTG
>JBOGSY010000146.1:0-5397 GCA_050691915.1 Candidatus Limnocylindria bacterium
CAGGTCGAGCCCCTCGTTCGCCTCGTTGAGCTGCTTGGCGATCTCGCCCCAGCCCATGCCCGCCTCGTCGTCGAACATCGCGGCGATGGCGGCCGGGTCCATGCCGGCGGCCGCGGCCCAGGCCAGGATCCGGACGGCGCCGCCCACGCCGTGGGTCTCGGCCAGGCTGGCGATCTCCTCGGCCGTGGTCTCCACCTCGGCCGCGTCCAGGCGATCCACCAGCCGATCGAGCAGCTGCTGGGACGGCCCGTCGCCGTTGGTCTCGCCGACCTCGTCGGCGTCGTCGGGACTCGCGGGCTGGTGCGAGGAGGCGACCGGGTTGCGGCGCTCCTGGGCGCGCTCCGATGGGGCGGCCAGCACCGAGGCGGCGCCGACCAGGGCGAGGACCAGGGTGGCCGCGAGAATCCGGGCAGTGCGGTTCATGGCGTAGTTGTAACGCAAATCGAGCGCTGGCGTTAGTGGCCGGGGTCCTATCCGGTGCACCCGGACAACGGCCCTGCCTAGTACTGTCGGGCGGTTGGTGGTCTCGCACGCCGCGGGTAGTGTTCCCCCACGAGCCACGCCTGCCCCGTGGCCGTCACCTGCTAGGGAACACTCCACGTGACCTTCTGGAACTGGCGTCGCGGCACAATGACCGCGAGCTCGGGCTCGTCCGCCATGGCGCTCGCCCCCGACCTGGCACCGATCGAGCTCTACACGGCCGATGCCCGCATTGTGGGATGGATCGCCGCCAATGGGCAAAGGGTCACCGACCTGCTCAACGGCCAGGACGAGCTGCGGCTGTGGCAGCCCAGCCCTGGCCCGATCGAGGCGCCGGGCAATGGCCCGCTCTCCGTCCGCGAGCCGTCGCCCTCGCTCGACGAGTCGGGCGAATGGCAGTCGCTGCTGACCGCCCAGCTGATCCTGGCCATGCCCCCTGAGTGGCGCGCCTCGCGACAGCTGCGACTCCACCGCAAGCTGCGCCGGGTGGCAGTCAGCGTGGGCCCGTTCAGCGTCACCGGAAACCTGCACATGTCGCCCGGCACCGAGCCCGGGCTGGACCTGCTGCTCCGCGGGCCGCGCTTCATGCCCCTGACCGAGGCGTACATCCTGCACAACGGCGAGCCGCCCTTCGAGCACGTGGTCAGCGTCGTGATCCTGAACACGGCCCACGTCGCCCAGATCGTGCCGCTGGTGACCCTGGCCTGAGCCCGGCACCCAACGGCCGGCGGTGCCCGGCCGGAGGTGCCCGGCCGGTGGTTGCCGAGTGTTCGGAACACCCGAACACTGGTGGGACGCGCCAAGGAACCCGCCGCGATGCGCCGTGAGCGGCCACGGCTGCGGGCCATAATCGGAGGCCATGGCCCTCCTGCGCTCATCGCTCGACTCGGCGTCGGCCGCGTTCGCCACCAACGCGGCCGCCATGCGCGCCCTGGTGGCCGACCTGCGTGACCGCACCCGGCGGCTGACCGAGCGCGGCGCCGGCGGAGACGAGCGCTCGATCGCGCGACACCGCGAGCGCGGCAAGCTGACGGTTCGAGACCGGATCGATCGGCTCGTCGACCCGGGGGGCGCCTTCCTCGAGCTCTCCGCCCTGGCCGCCACGGGCATGTACGACGACGAGGCGCCGGGGGCGGGGCTGGTGACCGGGATCGGCCGGGTGGAGGGCGTCGACTGCGCGATCGTGGCCAACGACGCCACCGTCAAGGGCGGCACCTACTACCCCATCACCGTCAAGAAGCACCTGCGCGCCCAGGAGATCGCCCTGGAGAACCGGCTGCCGTGCATCTACCTGGTGGACTCGGGGGGCGCCTTCCTGCCGCTCCAGGACGAGGTGTTCCCCGACCGGGAGCACTTCGGCCGGATCTTCTACAACCAGGCCCAGCTCAGCTCGCGCGGCATCCCGCAGATCGCCCTGGTGATGGGCTCCTCCACGGCCGGCGGCGCCTACGTGCCGGCGATGTCCGACGAGACGGTCATCGTCCGCGGCACCGGCACCATCTTCCTGGGCGGCCCGCCGTTGGTGAAGGCGGCCACCGGCGAGGAGGTGAGCGCCGAAGACCTCGGCGGGGCCGAAGTGCATACCACCACCAGCGGTGTGGCCGATCACTACGCGCTGGACGACGAACACGCCATCGCCATCGGGCGCCAGGTCGTGCGCAGCCTCCACCGGCGCAGGCCGGAGCCACCGTGGGAGAGGGCGGAGCCGGTGGCGCCGGCCGTCGACCCGGAGGGCCTGTATGGGGTCGTTCCGGCCGATGCCCGGCAGGCCTACGACGTGCGCGAGGTGATCGCCCGCCTGGTCGACGCCAGCGACTTCCACGAGTTCAAGGAGCGCTACGGCGAGACGCTGGTCTGCGGCTTCGCCCGGATCGAGGGCTACCCGGTCGGCATCCTGGCCAACAACGGGATCCTGTTCAGCAGCTCGAGCCTGAAGGGCGCCCACTTCGTGGAGCTGGCCAGCCAGCGTCGCATCCCGCTCGTCTTCCTGCAGAACATCACCGGCTTCATGGTCGGCCGCGACTACGAGGCTGGCGGCATCGCCAAGGACGGGGCCAAGCTGGTGACCGCGGTGGCGACGACCGCGGTCCCGAAGCTCACGGTCATCATTGGTGGCAGCTTCGGCGCAGGGAACTACGGGATGGCCGGCCGTGCCTACTCGCCGCGGTTCCTGTGGATGTGGCCGAACGCCCGGATCAGCGTGATGGGCGGCGCCCAGGCCGCCCGCGTGCTGTCGACCGTCCGCGGCCGGTTCGCGACCGATGCGGAGCGCGACGCGTTCGAGGCCCCGATCCTGGACAAGTACGAGCGCGAGGGCTCCCCGTACCACTCGACTGCGCGGCTGTGGGACGACGGGGTGATCGACCCGCTCGACACGCGGCGGGTGCTGGCCATGGGCATCGGTGCCGCGTTGAACGCGCCCATCGACGAGACCCGCTTCGGCGTGTTCCGGATGTAACCTCCGACCGATGCTAGCCGACGCCCCGTCGGCTCGGCTCGGCGACCGCATCCAGGAACTCGACCGCCTCGACGTCGAGCCGCATCCCCAGCGCCTCCACGCTGCGGGGCGCCTCGACGCTGGCGGCCAGCACGGCGATGGCCGGCACCGGCATCTCGCGCGACGGGACCAGGCGGATGGCGTGCGGGCCGATGGACACGATCGCCAGGTCGGCCACCGCCCAGACCTCCAGGTGCAGCTGCGCCGCCAGCTCCGCCGCCAGCCCGGCCGGATCGTCGGTGGCCAGGTCCAGCCGCACCAGCCGCACCGGCGAGCCGATGGGGTGGACCTGCGCCGCGCGCTCGGCGAGCGCGGCGGCGCTCCACTCGACGCCGGTCGCGACGTGCCGGATCAGGAACGGCGGACGGTCCGGCCCGAGCGTGTCGAACATGGCGGTCGACCATTCCACCCGCTCCCCATCGTCGCGGTGGCGCGACCCGCGAACCACGGGGCCGATGGAGCTGCCGGCGGCCCGCAGCGAGGCCACGCTGGCGTCCAGCTGCTCGTCCGCCAGGGCGTAGGTGGCCAGCCCGCCACCCGCGTCCAGCGCCCGGATCACCGCGGCGCCGAGCGGGGTCCGCGAGGCAAGCCCCGGGTCCTCGACGCCGATCAGCTCCAGGTAGGCGTCACCCAGGAACGCGATCCGGTTGACGGTGCCGCTGCCCGGGTGCCGGCCGCCGGCCGTGAACGCCAGGCCCAGCCGCTCCCCAAGCTCGGCCGCGGCAGCCTCCGGATCCGCCACGGCGACGACCAGGTGGTCGATCCCGTGTGCCATGACCCGATCCTACGCCGCCCGGTGGTAGGCTGCCGGGCATGGCCCTGGACCGTCCCGCCCCCGGCTCGCACGACCGCTCGGTGCCCAGCGGCACGCTGGAGGAGTCATCGGTCAACCTGTTCGAGGCGATGCTCGCCGCCCGCCAGGCGGAGGAGCACGGAGCCACCGGCGCCGCTCTGGAGGCCTTCTACCGGACCCTGATGACCGCCACCCTGCTCCTGCCCGTGCCGCCCGAGCACGGCGAGGAGGCGAAGCGCGCGCTGGAGTCCGCGGTCAACGACGACCAGGAGGTGGAGATCAGCGTCCTGCTGGCCGCCGACGCGGACGGGCAGGCGATCAGCGTCTGCTTTGCATCGGTGGCCGCCTTGTCGGCCTGGGCGCCACGCGGGACCGCGACCCTCCCGATCCCGGCCCGAATCGCGGTGGCCAACATGGCCGCCGCCGGCGTGCCGGCGATCATGGATCCGGCCGGGCCCATCCCCTACCGCTTCGAGCCGGACGAGCTGGCCAGCCTGGCGGCCGGGCGGCTGCCGGGCACCGACCGGCCGATCTTCGCCACCGCCCCCGCCCGCTCGGTGCGGCTGCGCCTGCCGGGGACCGAGGCGCTGGCCCTCGAGGCGTCGCTGACGAGCGACCTGTCCGGGACCGATGTCGACGCCGCCTGGCTGGTCGAGTCGGAGAGCGACGGGCAGCGACGGCTGCTGCTGGGCCTGCTGGGCAGCGAGGGCAGCGCTGCGAGGGTGGACGTGCCGGACGGCACCGACGTGGTGTGGCTGGAGGAGCCACTGCTCAGCTCGGTGCGCGCGGTCGTCGAGCCTTTCTACCGCCGGGGGCGGCCATGACCGCGGCGCTCCGGATCGACCGCGACGGCCCCGTCGCCCGCGTCACGCTGGCGCGGCCGCAGGTCCGCAACGCGTTCAACGCGGCCCTCATCGGGGACCTTGACGCCGCCTTCCGAGCGCTCGCCGCTGAGCCCGCCGAGCAGCTGCGCGCGGTGGTACTGGCCGGCGACGGGCCGGTCTTCTCGGCCGGCGCGGACATCGAATGGCAGCGTGCCGCGCTGGCGCTCTCGATGGAGGAGAACGAGGCCGACGCCGCCCGGCTGCAGGCCATGCTGCACGCCATCGACGAATGCCCCGCACCGGTCATCGCCCGGGTCCACGGCGCGGTGCTGGGCGGCGGGATGGCGCTCTGCGCGGTGGCCGACGTGGTGGTCTCCAGCGCCGACGCGCGCTTCGGCTTCACCGAGACCAAGCTCGGCATCCTGCCGGCGGTGATCAGCCCGTTCGTGCTGCCGCGCATCGGGGAGGGCCAGGCCCGGGCGCTGTTCCTGACCGGGGAGCGGTTCGACGCCGAGCGCGCTATGCGGATCGGCCTGGTCCATGCGCTGGCCGCCGACGAGGCTGCCCTGGACGCTCGGGTGGATGAGCTCATCGGCGAGCTCCTGAGCGCGGGGCCGACCGCGGCGCGCCGGGCCAAGGCCCTGATCCGCGGCTGGCGCGGCGCCGACGCCCCACGGTTCGCCGCCGGGACGGTTCGGGTCGCCGCCGAGCAGCGCGTCTCGGCCGAGGGCCAGGAGGGGCTGACCGCTTTCCTCGAGCGGCGCCGCGCAGGATGGGCCCTGCCCCGCGACGAGGGCTAGACG
>JBOGSY010000147.1:0-5382 GCA_050691915.1 Candidatus Limnocylindria bacterium
CTAGGCGGCAACCCACCCGGCCCTCGGCCCTGACCCGTTCGTACTGTTGGACCGCCCGCCGCGCGAGTCCAAACTCGGAGTTCGGCGTGCGCACCGGCGCGGCAGCTCCGCGGCTCGGGCGCGGAAAATCGGAGGACACGATGGCGTTCCGTCCAGGCAACCCTCCCGCAGCGGACGGGGACCGACAGCCCGCGGGGGCCGCGAGCCCCATCTCGCGCCTGTCCGGCCTGACCGGACACGCCGCCCCGCAGCCGGCCGATGGGGTCGCCAGCACCGCCACCGGCGAGCCCGCGAGGGTGGGGCGCCTCACGCACACCGAGCCGAGCCGCCTGTGGCCCAGCGACCAGGCCTTCGCCACCTGGCTGGCCGACAACGTCGACGCCGTGGCGGAGGCAACCTCCCTCGACCTGCGAGCCGCTGCCGTGGCACCGGCCGGCGACGTCCCGGTCATCGTCGCGGAGCAGCGCGAGGGTGCTCCGGCGGTGATCGTCTGCCAGCGTGGCGCCTCCACCGACGACGCATTCGGCTGCCTGCTGCGCAGCATGGCCGCCAGCGCCGCCAGGCAGGGCATCTGGATCAGCGCCGATCCGGGCGATGAGCACATGGCCAGCGTCTCCTGGCTGAATCGAGCGATCGACGGCCGGTTCATGATGCTGAAGGTCTCCGCCGTCCAGATCGGCGGGTCCGCGGCGGCCCCCATGTTCGAGATCGCGGTCCGTCCTCCACGGGCAGGCGATCCCGGCGTGGCGGCGGCCCAGGTCAGCAGCCCGCCGCCCGGACGCGCCCGAAGGGCCGAGGACTGGCCCAGTGAGCCGATGCTGCCGACCGGTCACGACGACCGCTGACACGCCGACGCCTGATTCCCCTAGCCCTCGCCCCGCAGCTCCTCCAGGTCCAGGTCGCGCTCCACCCGGCGTAGTGCCTCCTCGCCGATCGCGCCGCGGTCCCGAAGGTCGATGATCGCCACCCGCTGGGCATCGATGACCGCCCGGCGCATGGCCGCGTGCTCGATCATCTCCTGGTCCAGCGGCCGCTCGCCGGCCTCGCCGCTCTCCTCGTCGTGGGCGTGCTCGAGGTGGTCGACCGCGTGCTCGTGCTGCCCGCGGAGCTGGTCGATCAGCTCCAGGTGCCCGGGCCACTCCCGTGCCAGCGTCTCCAGCCGATCGAGCGCCGCCGCCTCGGATGCCTGACGGGCGTGCAGCTCCTCGTGCTGCACCGAGCCGTCGTCGCCGATGCCCAGGCGCCGGATCAGCAGCGGCAGGGTCAGGCCCTGGCCGACCAGGGTGGCCAGGATGACGGTGAAGGTCAGGAACAGCAGCAGGTCGCGGCCCGGCATGTCGAGCGGCAGGGCCAAGGCGGCGGCCAGCGAGACGACGCCCCGCATGCCGGCCCAGCCGATGATCAGCACGATCCGCGGTGACGGCGGCGGGTCGCGGCGCCTGACCGCGGCCAGCACGCGCGGCAGGTAGATGCCCGGGTAGACCCAGGCCAGGCGGACGGCGATCACAGCGCCGCTCACGGTCACCGCCAGGACGGCCAGCTCGGCGGGGGTCCACCTGGCCGACAGATCATCCAGGATGGTCGGCAGCTGGAGGCCGATCAGGATGAAGACCAGCCCGTTGGTGATGTAGATCGCCATCTGCCACACCCCCGAGCCGAGCACTCGGGTGTCGGAGCTCATCACCCGTGGCGCGGCGCGGCCCAGCACGATCCCGGCGGTGACCACCGCCAGCACTCCGGAGACGTGCACGGACTCGGCCGGGATCCAGGCGGCGAACGGCCCCAGCAGGGAGACGAGCACCTCGACCGGGGGATCGTTCAGCCGCGACTCGACCTGGACCAGCAGCCAGCCGACCCCCAGCCCGATCGCCACCCCGCCGACGCTGACCAGCACGAAGCTGCCCGCCGCCTCGGCCAGCGAGAAGGTGCCGGTCACCGCCGCCGCGATCGCCAGCCGCAGGGCGACCAGGGCGGTGGCGTCGTTGACCAGGCTCTCGCCCTCCAGGATGGTCACCGCCTGGCGCGGCAGGCCCAGCCGGCGGGCGATGGCGGTGGCGGCCACTGCGTCGGGCGGCGAGACGATGGCACCCAGCGCGAAGGCCGGCGCCCAGCCGATCTCCGGCACCAGGGCATGGACCAGCAGGCCCACCACCACCGTGGTCGCCAGCACCAGGCCAATGGCCAGCAGGGCGATCGGCCTGGCGTTCAGCCGCAGCTCGCGTGGGGAGGTGAAGAAGGCGGCCGCGAACAGGATCGGCGGCAGGAAGAGGAGGAACACGAACTCGGGGGGAAGCTCCACCCGCGGGGTGCCGGGGATGAGCCCCAGCGCCAGGCCGCCGATGGTCATCAGGATCGGGTAGGCGATGCCGACCCGCTTCGCCACCACGGTGAGCAGCGCGACCAGCCCCAGCAGCAGAAGGATGACCTCGATCTCGCTCACGCCGCCAATGTAGCGGAACCCCCGGCCGGATCAGCCGCCGCGACCCACGGGCATCGCGACTGAGCGCGGGGCTGGGGCTACACTAGGCGGCCATGAGCATCGAGCCGGCCGCCGAGCCGCGGCCCGAGCTGGGAGCGGCGGCGGATCGCTTTCTGTCGACCACCATCCGGGCCATGCCGCCGTCGGGCATCCGCCGCTTCTTCGACATGCTGGCTGAGATGCGCGACGTGATCAGCCTGACCATCGGCGAGCCGGACTTCACCACCCCGGAGCCCATCACCCGGGCCGCCATCGCCAGCCTGGAGGCGGGGGAGACGCATTACACCGCCAACGGGGGCATGATCGAGCTGCGCCGCCTGATCGGGCAGGACCTGGAGCGCCGGCACGGGATCGGCTACGACCCGCGCACGGAGCTGCTGGTCACGGTCGGCGCCTCGGAGGGGCTGGACGCCACCCTGCGGGCCGTGTGCAACCCGGGCGACGAGGTGATCCACCACGAGCCCTGCTTCGTGGCCTACGCGCCATGCATCCAGCTCGCGGGCGGGATCCCGGTGGCGGTGGCCACCACCGACGCGACCGACTTCCGGCTCACCGCCGAGATGGTGGAGTCCGCCATCACGCCCCGGACCAAGGCCCTCTTCCTGGGCTACCCCAACAACCCGACCGGGGCGGTGCTGGACCGCGCCGACCTGGCGGCCATCGCCGCGGTGGTGGACCGCCACGACCTCCTGGTCATCACCGATGAGATCTACGAGCGCCTGGTCTACGGCGACCACCGGCACGTCGCCTTTCCGGCCCTGGACGGGATGCGGGAGCGGACCGTGCTGATCGGCGGCTTCAGCAAGAGCTACGCGATGACCGGCTGGCGCATCGGCTATGTCGCCGCCCCCGCGTCGCTGATGGCCGGCATCGCCAAGGTCCACCAATACGGGATCATGTGCGCGCCCACCGCCGCCCAGCACGCCGCCATCGAGGCGCTCACCTCCGGTGAGCCGTATCTGGCCGCCATGCACGCCGAGTACGACCGCCGGCGACGGCTGATGACCTCGCGCTTCAACCGGATGGGTCTGCTCTGCTTCGAGCCCAAGGGCGCGTTCTATTGCTTCCCGAACATCACCGCCACCGGCCTGGACGACGAGACGTTCGCGCGCGAGCTGCTGGAGGAGGAGCACGTGGCGGTGGTCCCGGGCAGCGCCTTCGGGCCATCCGGCGCCGGCCACGTGCGCGCCTGCTACGCGACCGCCTACGAGCAGCTGGTCGAGGCCATGGACCGGATCGAGCGGTTCGTGGAGCGCCACCGCACGTGAAGCTGGCGACGTTCGGCGAGATCGCATCGTTCGTTGAGCCGCGCACCGGCCAGCGGCTGCCGATCCGGCACGCCGCCTACGCGCTCCCGGCGAGCGAGGTCGCCGTCCTGGGGCGATGCCTGGTGGAGCGAGTCGGCGACGGGGGCTGGGCCCGCCAGCTGCCGCCGGACCTGCCCGCCGCCCAGCTGCGCCCGCTGCTCTACGTGCGGATGGCCGCGCTGGCGGGGCCCGCGGTGACCTTCGCCGGCCGCGGTGCCCAGATCCTGCTGGACCTGGGCGCCACCGCGCAGTGGACCGGCGACCTGCCGATCGA
Source organism: Candidatus Limnocylindria bacterium (assembly GCA_050691915.1). Classification (GTDB taxonomy): domain Bacteria; phylum Chloroflexota; class Limnocylindria; order QHBO01; family QHBO01; genus JBOGSY01. Next base: position 4,061 of record JBOGSY010000147.1, read on the forward strand.
GCAGCTGATCACGCCGGCGGCCGGCGGCGAGGGCCTGGACGTGGAGCAGCCGCCCGGCATTCCGGCGGGGTGAGCGCCCAGGTCCCGCCGGCATCGGTCCAGTTCGACCGGGGTGCCGCAGGCTACGCCGCGACGATGGCCCCATCGCTGCGCCGCATCGCAGCCGAGGTCGTGCGGCGCGCTGACCTCCGCGCCGGGGAGCGGGTGCTGGACGTGGGCAGCGGCACCGGGATCGCGGCCGCCGCGGCGGTGGGAGACCGCCGGGCGGTCATCGGCGTGGACGGCGCAGCCTCGATGCTGGAGCATGCCCGCCGCGACGTTCCGGCCGCCTCCTTCCAGGTGATGGACTTCATGCAGCTCGCCTTCCCGGCGGGCAGCTTCGACGCGGTGATCAGCTCGCACGCCCTGCTCTTCGCCGACGAGCGGCCGGCGGCCCTGGCCGAATGGCGGCGGGTCACCCGCCCCGGCGGCCGCCTCTCGCTGTCGGTGCCCGGCCCGGTGGAGGTCACCCCGACCGCGGTCTACCGCCAGGTCTACGAGCGTCACGGGATCGATACCAGCGGCCGCTACCCGACCCCCGACGAGCTGGCCGGCTGGGCCACCGCCGCCGGCTGGACCGATGTCGACGTCCATGCCGACCCGACCACCGCCATCCGCCTGCCGGATGCCAGCGCCTTCCGCACCTGGCGCGAGATCGGCTCCCGGGGCCAGGCGACGGACGGCTGGACGCCGGAGCAGCACGACACGCTGACGGCCGAGATGCTGGCGGTGACGCCGCGCGACGCGGACGGCTGGCTGCGGATCCCGTTCGGCGCGCTCTACCTGGTGGCCGGCAACCCCTGAAGGGCCCGTCGCCGGACGCTCAGCCGGCGTGCTGCATGCAGGCGCGGGCGAAGGCCAGCATCGGGCCGGGCGACTGGCCGGCGGCGGAGGACTCGGCGGTGAGCTCGATCTTGGGGTCCTCCGCCACCAGGCGCCAGATGGCCTTCACCTCACCGCTGTCGTCGTCGACCTGCGCGTCGGTCTGGAGCCGGATGCCGCGCACGCTGCTCCATCGGTTCAGCTGGCCACGCAGCATCCAGGGGCCCTCCGGGTCCGCACCGGCAGGGGCGTATGAGTACTCCAGCAGGCCGACGTCGGTGGCCACGTAGATGCGCAGCCGGCCGTTCTCCGGATTGAGGGTCACGTGTGAGGCGTACTCGTCCGCGCCGAGCTCTCCCAGTTGCCGCTGCAGCAGCCCGCGCGCCCGCCCCAGGGTCTCCCATTCACCGATCTTCATCAGAGGAACTCAAGCGACTCCGCGATGGCTTGGAGCTCGCCCT
>JBOGSY010000148.1:0-5340 GCA_050691915.1 Candidatus Limnocylindria bacterium
CGGCTGGACCTGAGGGGCGAGCGGGTCGAGGCTGCCCTGGAACAGCTGGGCCGCTACCTGGACGAGGCCCTGCTGGCGGGACTGGACGAGGCGGTGATCGTCCACGGCACGGGCACCGGGGCGCTGCGCCGGGCGGTTCGCGAGTACCTGGCCGAGCACCCGCGGGTGCGCGACACGCGCCCCGGCCGGCGGGAGGAGGGCGGCGACCAGGCGACGGTCGCCCTCCTGTGAGCTAGTCGGCGTTGGCCGTCGAGGTCGGCGTGGGCGTGGGCGTCAAGGGAGGGAGCACCGGGGTCTGCAGCAGGGGCGTGGGCGTCGGTGACGGGGTGGCCGTGGGCTCCGGCGTCGGTGACGGGCTGGGGGAGGGGGACGGCGACGGGCTGGAGGTCGGGACCTCGCCCGCGGTGCACTCCTCGGTCGGCGCGAACGGAGCATCCAGGGTGGGTGCCGGCCGGCGCCCGACGGAGCCCTCGCGGCCGCGCCAGCGGTCGATCCAGGCGTCGTTGGCCGCGTCCCAGGTCGGGTGGTGGTCCTCCCAGTCGCCCAGGTCCAGGAAGACCTCCTCGGCCGCCTGCGGCGGTCCCGGCTCGGCGCTGGGATCGGGGCTGCCGGAGGGTGGCGCGGTCTCGAAGTCGCCGCAGCCCTCCTGCCAGATCTTGCCGGTGGCGGCCTCGATCCGCAGCTGGCGATGGGTCGTGTCCCGCTGGGTGGGCTGGCGGGCGGCGGCGAACAGCTCGGTCACCGTCGTCTCGGTGTGCTCGCCGGGGAGCATGCCGCTGATGGCGTCGACCTGCACTTCCACGATCCCCTCCGGGCGCGGGAAGTCGCGCACCGGCAGCTGGTTGTGGGCGGTCACCTCGGCCATGTAGTCGTGCCAGATGAAGGTGGGCCCGTCGGCGGCGAAGACGTCCCGGATCGCCGAGAAGTCGCTGTTGCCGACCCAGACCCCGGTCACGATGGCGCCCTCGCTGACGGCGGGATCCGGATCGGGCGCCAGGTAGCCGAAGGCCTGGAGGTCACGGAAGTCGTTGGTGGTGCCGGTCTTGAGGGTCGCCGGCCGGCGACCGGCATCGGTCTGGAGCTGGAAGCGCTGGCCCCAGACCGAGTTCTGGGTCGGATCGGTGTTGTCGGCCAGGATGTCGGTGACCAGGTAAGCGGCCTCGGCCGACATGATGCGCTGGGGCGCCGGGGCGTCCGTGGCATGGTCGTAGATGACGTTGCCCGCGCTGTCGGTGATGGTGTCGATCATGTACGGCTCGGCGCGCACGCCGCCGTTGGCCAGGACGCCGTAGGCGGAGGCGAGGTCCAGCTGGTGGACGCCAATGGTGCCCAGGGTCAGCGACGGGATGGCGACCTCGGCCTCCTGGGCCGGGTCCCACTCGAGCCCCATCCGCTCGGCCATGTCGACCACGTTCTCCGTACCGATCAGCTGCTGGGCCTTGGCCACCGGGATGTTCCACGAGTACTTCAGCGCATCCCGAACCCGAACCGGGCCGCGCTCGCCGCCATCGGCGTTGGGCACCTGGTAGCCGTCCACGATCTCGCCGATGACGTCCATGAACATCGAGGCCGGCGTGATGGTGCCGCGCTCGAAGCCGGTGGCATAGGTGATCGGCTTGAAGGCGGAGCCGGACTGCCGGAAGGCCTGGCCCACGACGTCATAGGCCGGCTGATGGGTGGGGGTCGCCTCCCCGAAGTAGTTGGCCGAGCCGACGTAGGCCAGCACCGCCCCGGTCCGATAGTTGAGGGTCACCACCGCGTCGTTACCGATGTTGCGCCCCTGGAGCTGCTGCTTCATCCAGCCCAGCGCGGTCTGCCCGTACTTGGCCACCAGCTCCTCGTCGGTCAGGCGGTCGAGGTCGTAGGCGACGCCCGCCCATTTCTCGGCGAAGACCTGGAAGCCCTGGTAGTAGAGCGTGGTCTTGATGGTCAGCCCACCACGGTCGAGCGGCTCCTCGTTGCCGAGCAGCTCGGCCGCCTCGCGCCGGACGGCGTACACGAAGTGGGGTGCGCGGTAGTCCGTCTCGCGGGGGGGCGCCAGGACGATCTCCTCGTTCCCCGCCCGCTCAGCCTCCCCCTGGCTGATGTAGCCCGACGAGACCATGTTGCGGAGCACCAGGCCCTGGGCTGTCTTGGCGCCGGCAGACTCCGGCACGACCAGGATCACGTTGCCGTCCGCATCGGTGCGCTCCACCGCCTCGGTGGTGGGATCCAGCCGGCTGGGCGCGCGGACCAGGCCCACCAGCAGCGCCGCCTCGCCGACGGTCAGCTGGTCCTCGGGGGCGTCCGAGGTGATGTCCTTGCCGAAGTACGCGTCTGCCGCCGCCCAGATCCCGTACGCCTGGTTGCCGTAGTAGACCTGGTTCATGTACATCTCCAGGATCGTCTCCTTGCCCTCCACGCCGGCGTAGTGGTCGCCCACCCGCAGGGCCAGGATCGCCTCCCTGATCTTGCGCTCGAAGACGCGATCGGGGTCCGCCAGCAGATCGGCGTCCAGGAGCCGGATGCGAACCAGCTGCTGGCAGATGGTGGAGGCCCCGGAGACGATGTCATCCGCCTCCAGGTTCTGGATGGCTGCCCGCACGATGCCGCGGAAGTCGATGCACGGGTTCGTCCAGAAGCTCCGGTCCTCGGCCGCCACCTGGGCGTTGACCAGCAGCTCGGGGATCTCGTCGAAGCTGACCGGCCGGCGGCGCTCGGTGGCGAAGGTGGCGAGCTCCACCCCGTCGCCGGACATGACGGTCGACGACTGGTCCAGGTCGAAGTCCTCGATCTCGGTGGCGTCCGGCAGGCCGGTGGTGTAGGCGGCGTACACCCCCATCAGACCGATGAAGAGCGCGCCGGCCAGCGCGGCAAAGGCGCTCATGATGATGATCGGCAGGGGCGCCGGCCCGCGACGCGCCGCCGCGGGCGCGCGCCGCCGCGGGTACGGCTGTCCGCCCTGCGGGGAATGGGGGGAGGCGCCGCGAGGCGGCGGTCGTCGGGACATCGGTGGCTGACGATAGCACGGATATACTCAGCGGCCCATGAGCGCCGCAATCCTGGACGACCTGCACTGGCGCGGCCTCGTCGCGCTCAACACCGACGAGGACGCCCTGCGCGCCACCCTCGACGGGGGACCGGTCACCTTCTACTGCGGCTTCGACCCGACCGCCCCATCCCTCCACTTCGGCAACCTCGTCCAGCTCGTCACCATGCGTCGCCTGCAGCTGGCCGGCCACCACCCGATCGCCGTGGTGGGCGGGGCGACCGGGCTGGTGGGCGATCCCAGCGGGAGCGGCGAGCGTCCGCTGCACGAGACGGAGGTCGTGGCCGGGTGGGTGGATCGGATCCGCGCCCAGGTCGAGCGCTTTCTGGACTTCACCGGTCCCAACCCGGCGCGGATCGTCAACAACCTCGAATGGACCGAGCCCATGACGGTCATCACCTTCCTGCGCGACGTGGGCAAGCACTTCAGCGTGGCGCGGATGCTCGGCAAGGAGGCGGTCAGCGCACGGCTGGAGGCGGGTGGCATCAGCTACACCGAGTTCAGCTACCAGATCCTCCAGGCCCACGACTACCTGGAGCTGTTCCGCCGCTACGGCTGCGTCCTGCAGACCGGTGGCTCCGACCAGTGGGGCAACCTGACCGCCGGCGTCGACCTGGTGCGAAGGGTGGAGGGGGCCGGCGTCCATGCCCTGGCCACCCCGCTGCTGCTCAAGCCGGACGGCACCAAGCACGGCAAGACGGCCGGAGAATCGGTCTGGCTGGATCCGGCGCTGATGAGCCCGTACGCCTTCTTCCAGTACTTCGTGAACGTGGATGACGCGGAGGTCGCTTCGCTCCTGCGCGTGTTCAGCTTCCGGCCGCGGTCAGAGGTCGAGTCGCTGGAGCGCGCCGCCGCCGAGCGGCCGGAGACGCGGGAGGCCCAGCAGGCCCTGGCGCGAGAGCTCACCGCCCTGGTCCACGGCCCGCAGGAGGCGGACCGCGTGGCCTCGGCCAGCCGGGCGATCTTCGGCCAGGGCGAGGTCGGGGAGCTTGACGAGCCGACCTTGGCCGCGGCCGTGGCCGAGCTGCCGCGGATGCAGACGAGCGGCGAGCTGCCGCCGGTCCTGGACCTGCTGGTCGGCACCGGCCTGGCGCAGAGCCGGTCCGACGGCCGGCGCACGATCCTGGAGGGCGGCGTCTACCTCAACAACCGCCGGGTCACCGACCCGGCCCAGGCGCCGGCGGCGGCGGACCTGCTGCACGGGCGCTGGCTGCTGCTGCGTCGCGGCAAGCGCAGCCTGGCCGCGGTGGAGCGCGTTCCCCAGGCCGGTCCCCCGGGCTAGTGCCGGTCTCCGGCGCCCACCTTGGCCTGGTGGTCGGCGATCACCTTCTCGGCGACGTTGTGCGGCACCTCGGCATAGTGGTCGAGCTTCCAGGAGAACCGGCCGCGGCCCTGGGTGATGGAGCGCAGCTCGGTGGCGTAGTGAAACATCTCCGCGGCGGGCACCTGGGCGCGGAGATGCTGCATGCCGTCGGCCGAGTCCATGCCCAGCACGTGGCCGCGCTTGGCGGTGATCTGACCCATGACGTCACCCATGTAGTCGTCCGGCACCACCACCTCCACCTCCAGGATCGGCTCCAGCAGGGTGGGGCTGGCCTCCGGGAAGGCACGCTTGAGGGCCTGTGACGCCGCCACCTTAAACGCCATCTCGCTGCTGTCAACGGTGTGGTAGCTGCCGTCCACCAGCGTGGCCCGCATGCCGACCACCGGGTAGCCGGCCAACACGCCGTCCGACATTGCTTCGCGCAGGCCCTTCTCGACGGCGGGGATGTACTGCTTGGGGACCACGCCGCCGACGATGCGGTCGCCGAACTCGAACGCGCTGTCCGAATCCAGCGGCTCGAACTCGATGACCACGTGGCCGAACTGGCCGTGGCCACCGGTCTGGCGCTTGAACCGGTTGTCGATGCGGGTCGCCTTCCGGATCGTCTCGCGGTACGGGACGCGTGGCGTCCCGGTCTTGACCGATGCGCCGAACTTCCGCCTGAGGCGCTCGACCAGGACGTCCACGTGCGCGTCGCCCATGGCGGTCAGGATCGTCTCGCCGGTACCCTCCTCGCGGTGGACCCGGGTAGCGGGCTCCTCCTCCAGCATGCGCTGGAGGGCCTGGCCCAGCTTGTCCAGGTCGGCCTTGCTCTCCGGCTCGATGCTGACCTGGAGGGTGGGCTCCGGGAACGACAGCTTGGGCAGCTCCAGCGCCGCGGCCCGGTCGGAGACCAGGGTGTCGCCGATCTGGGTGCTCGCCAGCTTGGCCACCGCCACGATGTCTCCAGGCCCGGCCTGGGGCAGGTTGGCCTGGTCCTTGCCCAGGA
>JBOGSY010000149.1:0-5309 GCA_050691915.1 Candidatus Limnocylindria bacterium
GCGCGGTGTCCGCCGGCTTCCGGCTCGGCGTGGCGCTGACTGGTGCTTACCTGCTGCTGGCGGTGGCGGCCGCCATCGCGCTCAGCGCCGAGCGCCGCGCACGGGACATCGCCTACCTGCGCACGATGGGGCTCAGCGGCCGGCAGTCGCTGGGCCTGGCCCTGCTGGAGTTCGTGCCACCGGTGCTGGTGGCCGCCGGAGGCGGCACCGCGCTTGGCGCGCTGGTGGTCGTGGTCGTGGGCCCGACCCTGGGGCTCGAGGCATTCGCGGGAGGCGCCGCCCTGTCGCTGCAGGTCGACTGGCGGTTGGCGGCGCTGCTCGGCGGGTCGCTGCTGGCGGCGGTCGCCGTCACCGTCTGGCTCAGCCACCTGGTCACGCGCCGCCGCGACGTCAACCGGGCACTCCGCCTGGGCGATGAATGACGATGATGTCCACGCAGCCGCGGAGGTGCAGGCCAGGATGAGCAACGGCGAGATCGAGGACCTCGAGGTCGGGCAGGTCCCATCCGTGGCGCGCGGCCCGGCGGCGGCGCCCCCGCGTGGCGTGCCGGAGGAGCTGCGGGCACCGCTGCCCCCGGCGCCGGAGCCCGCCTTCGGGGCGGGGGCCATGATCGTGTGCGACGGCCTGGTGCGGATCTACAAGGTGGCCGACCTTGAGGTGGTCGCCCTCCAGGGGCTGGACCTGCTGGTCGAGCGCGGCGAGTTCATCGCCATCGTCGGCGCCTCGGGAAGCGGCAAGTCCACCCTCATGAACATCCTGGGCGGCCTGGACGTCCCGTCGGCAGGGCGGGCCGTGGTGGGTGGCCACGACCTGATGCGGATGCGCGCCGCGGAGCGCACCCTGTATCGGCGCCGGGTCATCGGATTCGTCTGGCAGCAGACCGCGCGCAACCTGCTTTCCTACATGACCGCGCTCGAGAACGTGGAGCTGCCGATGATCATGGACGGCGTGCCTGCCGCCCGCCGCCGGCGGCGGGCTCGGGAGCTGCTGGAGCTGATGGGGATCGCCGAGCGCAGCGGCCACCGGCCCGATCGTCTGTCCGGCGGAGAGCAGCAGCGGGTCGCCATCGCCACCGCGCTCGCCAACGGGCCGGCCGTCCTGCTGGCCGACGAGCCCACCGGTGAGCTGGACACCGCCACCTCGACCGAGATCTTCGAGCTCCTCAACGTCGCCAACCGGGAGGCGGGCGTGACCATCGTGGTCGTCACCCACGACCCGCTGGTGTCCGGCCAGGTCCAGCGCACGGTGGCAATCCGCGACGGCCGGACGAGCACGGAGACGCTGCGCCGCACCGAGCTCCACGAGGAGAGCGGGGAGCATCGCGTCATCAGCGAGGAATACGCCGTCCTGGACCGCGCCGGCCGCCTCCAGCTGCCGCGCGAGCACGTCGATGCGCTGGAGCTGGAGCGTCGCGTCCGCCTCCGCCTGGAGCCCGACCACATCGGCGTCTGGCCGGATCGCGAGCGGAGGGACGAGGGTTGAGCTTCGTCTCGATCCAGGACCTGCATCGGTCCTATACCATGCCCGGCGGCCCGGTCCACGCCCTGCGCGGCGTGAGCATGGAGCTGGCCCGCGGGACGCTGGTCGCGGTCCAAGGACGGTCCGGCTCCGGCAAGACCACGCTGCTGAACCTGGTGGGCGGGCTGGATCGGCCGACGGGTGGGACGGTGCTGCTGGACGGCGAGGACCTGGGCGGCATGCCCGAGTCGGACCGGGTCACGCTCCGACGCCACCGCATCGGCTTCATCTTCCAGGCCTTCGGCCTGCTGCCGATTCTGTCGGCCGCCGAGAACGTGGAGGTCCCGCTGCGCCTGGCCGGCGCGACGGTCCGGGCGCGGACGGAGCGCGTCGACGAGCTGCTGGCCCTGGTCGGCCTGGGGCCGCGGGCCCGGCACCGACCCCACGAGCTCTCCGGCGGCGAGCAGCAGCGGGTGGCGATCGCTCGCGCCCTGGCCAACCGGCCGGAGCTGCTGCTGGCCGACGAGCCCACCGGCCAGCTGGACTCCCAGACGGGCAAGACGATCATGGCCCTGCTGCGAAGGATCGTCCGCAGCGAGGGCGTGACGGCGGTGGTCGCCACCCATGACCCGATGCTGATCGACCTGGCCGACCGCGTCGTGCGCCTGTCGGACGGTCGCATCGAGTCCGACTCGGCTGAGGGTTAGCGGTCCCCGCCGCCGGCTGCGACGATCGCCGCGCGCAGGGCCTGCTCCGAGCGTTCGCCGTCGTATCGCTTCCCGCCGATGAAGATGGCGGGCGTGCCCGGCAGGTTCAAGGTCCCGCGCCGCCCTGGCGTCGGCGGCCACCTCCTGCCGGACCTCTTCCGAGGCATAGTCCGGCCGGCCCGTCGCCGACGCGACATTCGGCCCGGATAGAATCGGCCGATGAGCGACCCCCGACCGGAACGCCAGATCACGGTCAGCGACAACGCGGAGCAAAGCCGCTACGAGGTGCGGGTCGATGGCGTGCTGGCCGGCTTTGCCGAGTACCGCGACCGCGGCGGGCGCAGGATCCTGGTGCACACCGAGGTCGACCGGGCCTTCGGCGGCCAGGGCATCGGCAACCGCCTGGCGAGCGGCCTGCTGGACGACATCAAGGACCGTGGCCTTCGGGCCGCGGTGCGCTGCCCCTTCATCCGCGCGTTCATCGCCCGGCACCCGGAATACGCCGTCTGAGCACCGGCCTCACTCCGCTCCCGGAGAACAGCGATTGCATACTCACACATTGGATGTTACGTTTATGCGCTCATGGACGATCGAGGCATCGCGCTCCTTGGCGGGCGCCATTCGGGGAGCCCGGGCGACCTTGCCCTGACGATCGGGTCGTCGATGGCCGTCGACCTGCCCCTGGCCACCTTCGACATCGAAGCCTCCCGCGCGCATGTCGATGAGCTGGCCCGGCTGGGGCTGATCTCGGCGCCGGACGGGGCGTCCCTGGCCTCCGCCCTGGACGCGGTGGATCGCTCCCTTGCCGACGGCACGTTCAGCTGGAACGAGCGGGACGAGGACATCCACATGAACATCGAGGCCGCCGTCAGCGAGCTGGTGGGCGCCGAGCTCGCCGGCCAGCTCCAGGCGGGCCGCAGCCGCAACGAGGAGGTCGTCACCGACGAGCGGATGTGGCTTCGCTCCGCCGTCGCCCGGCTGGACGACCGGATGCTCGCCCTGCAGCGGACGCTCGTGGAGCGGGCCGGCGGCGAGCTCGACACGCCGCTGCCAGCGCATACCCATACGCAGCCTGCGCAGCCGGTCCTGCTCGCCCACCACCTCCTGGCCTACGTCGAGATGGTCGAGCGGGACCGCCGGCGGCTGGCCGACCTGGCCGCCCGTGCGGATCGCTGTCCCGCCGGCTCGGGAGCCGCCGCCGGCAGCGGCCTGGCCCTGGACCGCGACGGGCTGGCCCAGCGCCTCGGCTTCGGCGGGCCCACCCCGAACTCGCTCGACGCCGTGGCGGACCGCGATTACGCAGTCGAGCTGGTGGCCGCCTGCGCGATCGGCGCCGGGCACCTGTCCCGGATGAGCGCCGAGCTGGTCCTGTGGTCGACCCCCTACGTCGGCTTCGCGCGTCTGCCTGATGCGTTCTCGTCCGGCAGCTCGATGCTGCCCAACAAGCGCAACCCGGATGCCGCCGAGCTGGTGCGGGCGCGCGCCGCCCGCGCCGCCGGCGCCGTGACCGCCCTCCTGAACATCGTCGGCGGGCTGCCGATGGCCTACCACCGCGACTTCCAGGAGACGCGCGCGCCGATGCTCGAATCGGTCGCCTCCCTGGACCTGAGCCTGGCGGTGGTCCGCGAGCTGTTCGCCGGGGTGACCTTCCAGCGCGGGCCGATGCGGGCGGCCGCCACCCGGGGCCACGGACTGGCGATCGGGCTGGCCGAGCGACTGCTGGCGGCGGGAGTTCCCTTCCGGGCCGCCCATCGCCGCGTGGCGGAGCTGGTCGCCGTGGCGGAGGAGCGCGGCGTCGACCTGGCCGAGATGCCGCGCCCGGAGCTGTGCGCGGCCCTGCCCGAGCTCTGCCATCTGCCCGCCATCGTCCCCAGCCTGGACGAGGCGCTGCGCGCCGCCGACGTCATGGGCGGAACCGCGCCGGGGCGGGTGCAGGCTGCGGTGCGGGCGGCCGCGGCGCGCTACGGGCTCGAGCCGCCGAGGTCGGGAATGTGACCCGCCGCGTGTCCGTCTCGGTGGTCGGCGCCACCGGCTATGCCGGCGGCGAGCTGGTGCGTCTGCTGGCCTCGCATCCGAACGTCGAGATCGCCTCGCTGCACGGGCGCGAGCGCGACGGGCGGCCGCTGGCGGACGACCTGCCCCACCTCGCCCCGCTGGGCCTGACCGTCCTGGACGGGGACCCGGAGCCCGGGGTCGAGGCCGCCTTCCTGGCCCTTCCGGCCGGCAGCTCGGCATCGCTGGCCGTTCGCCTCGCCGCGCAGGGGACCTGCGTCATCGACGTCGGCCCCGACCTGCGGCTGCGCGACCCGGCGGCCTACCCGACCTGGTACGGCTTCGATCACCCCGAGCCGGCGGCGCTGGGCGAAGCCGTCTACGGCCTCACTGAGCGCGTGCGTCCGCGGTTGCCGGGGGCGCGGCTGGTCGCCAACCCGGGCTGCTACCCGACCGCTGCCCTGCTGGCGCTGGCGCCGCTGGTCGCCGCCGGGGCGGTCGAGGGCCACATCGTGGTCGACGCCAAGTCGGGCATCAGCGGGGCGGGGCGCACGGTCGGCACCGAGTTCCTCTTCACCGAGCTCACGGGAGGGACGCGCGCCTACGCGCTGGGCGGGCATCGGCACCTGACCGAGATCACCCAGGGGCTGTGCGATGCCGGCCTGGCGGATGCATCGGTCTCCTTCGTGCCCCACCTCGTCCCCCAGGCGCGCGGGATCCTGGCCACCTGCCACGTGGGCCTGGCCGAGACGATGGACGGCGAGGCGCTTCAGCGAATCCTGCTGTCTGCGTATGCGGACGCGCCGTTCGTCCACGTGGTCGACGCGTCGCCATCGACCAAGCTGACGGCCGGCACCAACCACGCCTTCCTGCATGCCGCCTCCGCCGGCCCGCGACGGGGGGTGGTCGTGGCCGCGATCGACAATTTGGGGAAGGGCGCGGCCGGCCAGGCGATCCAGAACATGAACCTGGCCCTGGGGCTGCCGGAGGCCGCCGGCCTGGAAGGGCTGGCCGTCTTCCCATGACCCGTTCCTCGGCTCTCTCCACGGGACCGGCGGCTATTCCCGGCGGGGTGGCGACCGCGCCCGGCTTCGTGGCGGGCGCGGCCGCGGCGGGGCTGCGCAGCCGCCCCGCACCCGACCTGGCCCTGAT
>JBOGSY010000150.1:0-5262 GCA_050691915.1 Candidatus Limnocylindria bacterium
GGTTATCGGTCCTGCGGGCTCAGGCGCTCGGCGCTCATGCGCTCGGCGCTCAGGCCTGGGCTTGCGCTGCGCTCGTGGTCCGGCTCCGCGCTCGCCCGTTCCCGCTGCGCCGGGTTCGGCCGCCACCCCCGTCGTCCCCGGCCTCGTCGCCGTCTTCCTCAGCGGGCGCCCCCGAGTCGAAGGCCCCCAGCGTGGCGGCGTCCAGCAGGTCGTTCAGCAGTCGATCGGCACGCTCGCGCACCATCCTCCGCGTCTCCTTGCCGGAGCGCGGTGCGAGCAGCACGCCGACCGCCAGCCCCATGAAGAAGAAGCGGATCGCGATGCGTACGCGGCTGAACATGGGCTCAACCCTCGATATGTGCAGGTTCGGTAGGGGTGAGGATACCACCCACCCTCGCCGCTCCTCCTTGCACGCCCCCTGCCACCTCCCGCGCGGCGCGCTTTCGTCCGGCATTCCACGCGGCGGGATTCCGGCACCCGTCCCGGCATCCGTCCTGCCAGCCGCCCCGGCACCCGTCCCGGCATCCGTCCCGGGTGATTCTCGCGGCCATCCCGGCTGATTCACCACCTGCTGGCGGTATCGGCCACGATGACTCCTCCGGTTCCTCCCCGCGAGACTGGGGCCACCTTTCTTCGTCGGAATCGGTCACCAGGTGGCGAAATCGGGAGGATGTGTGCCCGCCCCGGCTCTTTCCTCGCCGATACCGCCACCTACTGGTGGATCCGTCGAGAAGCGGAGCTCGCCCCGCGCCGTCCTGGCCGATACCGCCACCTGCTGGTGGATCCGTCGAGAAGCGGAGCTCGTCCCGCGCCCTCCTGGCCGATACCGCCACCGGCTGGCGGATCCGTCGAGAAGCGGAGCTCGCCCCGCGCCGTCCTGGCCGATACCGCCACCTGCAGGTGGATCCGTCAAGAAGCGGAGCTCGTCCCGCGCCGTCCTGGCCGATACCGCACAACCTGCCGGTGGATCCGTCGAGAAGCGGGATCCCTGGCGATCGGTCAGGAGACACGCAGGAAGAGGAGCCCGTTGGCGCCGGGATCGCGCCCGTCGCGCAGGGCCGGAAGGATCGCCCGCCCGTCCAGCGGAAGCGCCGATCGCAACGCCTCGCCTCCCTCCCGCACGGCCCGGCGGTTAGCGTGGGAGTCGAGCAGGACGAGGAGGATCCGATCCACATCCGAGTCGCGGGCCTTGGCCTCCTCCTGCCGCAGCAGCGCCTGCAGGTCCCGCAGTCGCGTCTCTACCGCGACCCCGATCCGTGCTCCAGCGACGTGGACGACGACGTCCCAGGCGCGGAGGTCCCGCGCCACGGGGATGGGGACCTCCAGCCACCGAGGCAGGCTGGCGGGCAGCAGCGCCAGAAACGACGACAGCAGCCTGGCGTGTGCGCCATCCCTGAGCACGCCTCCCGCCGGATACCACTTCACGACGAGGTCGTTGCCCAGCAGTCGCATCAGCCGGCACGCATCCCACAGGTCTGGGTGCGGTCGAAGCCCCTGCTCCCACCGAGCGAGCTTTGACTCGGAGATGCTCAGCGCCGCCGCGAGCTCCCTCCGGCTCAGGCCGAGGCCGATGCGCAGCTCTCTCACACCATCGGCCAGCTCGGTCACCAGCCGATGTCCACGGCGCGTGCCTATCGAGAGAAGTCTGTCGCGCGGAGCCACCCCCGGATGATGTCCCAGAGCCCCTTATCGCTCGCTTAGCAACGGCTTACGCGCGCTGGTAGGGCCGAGTGGATAAGCTGCCGGCCCCCCGCCGCGCGACCCCCGCGCGACCGACTTCGGCCCGCGCCGCGCGACCGCCGCGCGACCGACTTCGGCGCGGAATCGCCAGCTGGTGGCGGTATCGGCGACGAATCTCCTGGCCGGAGCCCCAAAGGCCCGCTTCCTGGCCGAATCCGGTCAGCAGCTGGCTGAAAACGCCACGATACCGGCCGGCCGGCCCGAATCTTGGCTGATACCACCACCAGGTGGCGAAACGCTCAAGAACGCGGGCGAAACCCCGAACGAATCCGGGCGGAACGCGGGCGAAACCGAACGAACCCGGGATAAGGGGCGAAACGGGGCGAAAGGGGGGGACGAGGGGCACCGCCGACAACGAGGTGGACCGATGAGGAAACGAGCATGAAGGGAGGCGCGGAATCAGTCCGGCAGGCCAGGTTGCACGATCCCGGCCTCGTAGGCGGCCACGACCGCCTGCACGCGGTCTCGGCAGTCCAGCTTCATCAGGACGCGCGCCACGTGGGTCTTGACCGTTCCCTCCGAGAGAACCAGGCGCTCAGCGATCTCCGCGTTGGATTGGGCGCGGGCCAGCAGCTTGAGGACCTCCAGCTCTCGCGGGGTGAGATCGGCCAGCTTGTGGGGCGCCGGCGCCGGACGGCGCGCGAATTCCTCCACCAGGCGCCGCGTGACCGATGGGGCCAGCAGCGCCTCGCCGGCCGCCACCACCCGAATGGCTTCCGTCAGCTGCTCCGGCGGGGCGTCCTTCAGGATGAAGCCCGATGCTCCCGCCCGCAGCGCATCGAACACGTACTCATCCAGGTCATAGGTCGTCAGGATCACGACCCTGGTCGACGGTGAGGCCTTGGCCATCCGCCGGGTCGCCTCCAGCCCGTCCATCCGGGGCATGCGGATGTCCATCAGTGCCACGTCGGGACGCTGCCGACGGGCGATCTCAACTGCCTCCGCGCCGTCGGTCGCATCCCCGATGACTTCGATGCCCGGCTCCGACCCCAGGATCAGCCGGAAGCCGGTGCGGACCAGCGTCTGATCGTCGACGAGCAGGACGCGGATCGGCATCGTCAGGCGCGACCGGCGCCCGTGGGCAGGCGGACGCGGACCAGGAAGCCGCCCTCCGGTCGCGGCCCAGCCTCGAAGGTGCCGTCGAACAGCTCGGCCCGCTCGCGCATCCCGGCCAGTCCGTGCCCGGTCACCCGCTCGGTCGACGCTGCGGCACGTCCGTCGTCGGTGACCTCGACCTCGATCGCGCTCTCGAGGTGGCGGATCTGCACCTCGGCGCGCGTGGCGTTGGCGTGGCGCAGGACGTTGGTGAGCGCCTCCTGCACGATGCGGTAGACCGATACGTCGGCGCCCGCCGGCACCTCTCCCGGCTCGCCCTCCTGGGACAGGGTCACGGCCAGCCCGGCGACACGAACCTCGTCAAGCAGCGCCGGGAGGGCTGCGATACCCGGCTGCGGCGCGGTAAGCGTTTCGTCGGGCTCATCCCCATCCCGCCTCAGCACGCCCAGCAGCCGGCGCATCTCGGTCATGGCCTGGCGCCCGCTGGCTTCGACCTGGCGGAGCGCCTCGCGCGCCGCATCGGGCTGTTCGTCCTGGACCCGCAGGGCAGCACCTGCCTGGATGACCACCACGCTCAGGTTATGGGCAATGACGTCGTGGAGCTCGCGCGCGATCCTGGTCCGCTCGGCGGCGGTCGCCCGCTGCAGCTCGCCTGCCCGGCGGCTCTCCAGCTCCACCGCGCGTCGCTCGAGCAGCTCCGCCCGCTCGGTCCTTCCGCGCAGTGCGTCGCCGGTCAGCCAGATGGCCGCCACCATGGCGAGAAGGCCCATGGTCCAGACCACGTCCTCCGCGGAGGTCATCCCCCACACGATCACGAAGGTGCCGAACACCGCGCCCAGCCCGGCCAGCGAGCGGCTGCGGTCCTTGGTGTACAGGCCCATCGAGAAGAGTGCTGTGACGAGGGCGATCAGGCCTGCCGCGATATTGTGGCCGCCAACGACGACCGCCACCAGCACCACCAGCAACACCAGCACCGGGTACCGGCGCCGCAGCGCCAAGGGCAGGGTCAGGCCCGCTATCAGGCCGACGTGGCCCGCCACATCGACCCACACCGAGTCCCAGTTCTGCGGAGGCAGGAGAAACGGGGGCCAGGTTTCGACGAAGGCGATGACCGCCAACACCACCGTGGGCGCCAGGTCCAGCGCCAGCGGTGAGCGAATCACCGCCGCCAGCCGTCTGGCGAGCGACGGCGCACCAGCGGGCGGTGGGCTCAACTCCTCGATGCCGGACACGCGCTCCACGCTGCACACGGTACTCGGAGCACCTCCTGACGCCTATCCGTCTGGCGGCGTATTTCCGGTCATTCGCGGGACCGATTCCTGCGGCCCCGGCTCTGCGCCGAGCGGCCGGGTTCGGATCCCCCGCGGGCCAGACGACACGGCATCGCGGCCGGCCGACGATCTCATCGTGGCGGTCCCAACCTGAGCGGACCGCAAGAACGGAGAAGAACGATGTCCCAACCTCGCAACGCCACCGCCGGAATTCGGCTGGGCGTCATCGCGCTGGTCGCTGCGGCCGCGGTCGTGGGGCTCGCCGTTTCATCGGCGGCTGGCGGTTCGGCAATCGTCACCAGTGGAGACTTGACGGCCTTCGCGACCTCCAGCGACCCGGGCATCTCCGGCCGCGCGATCATGATCCGCACCGGAGATGATCGGACGATCGTCAGCGTCCACGTCGAGGGCCTGGCGCCTCGGACCGCCTACGGCTCGCACGTTCACCGGCAGGCGTGCGCCGATGAGCTGGCCGATGGGCACTACCAGCAGCTGCCCGCCGGCGGCGCCGCACCGCCCAACGAGATCTGGCCCGGCTTCACGACCAACGCCGCCGGCGTCGGCAACGGCATGGCCAGCGTGGACTACCTGGCTCGCCCCGAGGCGATGTCGGTGGTGATCCACGCCCCGGGCGGCGCGAAGATCGCGTGCGCGGACCTGCAGCCATGAGCGCGCAGCTGTTGGCTGACCGGACCGACCGGACCGATGCGCCCGACTACGAGACGGTGGTGTCCACGGTCCTGATCGCCGCCCTGGCACTGGCGACCGCGGCGATCCACGCCTCGCTGGGTGGCTTCCTCTTCGTGCTGAACGGCACCGGCTACGCGGTGCTGGCGTGCGCCCTGCTCCTGCCCGTGCCGCTGCTGGCGCGCGGCCGGTGGCTCGTTCGGCTGGCGCTGCTCGGCTTCACGCTGGCCACCATCGGTGCATGGATCCTCTTTGGGGCCCGATTCCCGCTGGCCTACCTGAACAAGGCAATCGAGCTGGGCCTGGTCGTCGTGCTGGCCATCGAAATTGGGCGTCTGGATCGGGGCATCTTCGGCCTGTTGGGGAGGGCGATCGCGATCCTGCGGCTGGTGCGTTCTCCGCGCCAGGGCCCGCGCCATGGCCCGCGTCCGCAGTCAGCCGGGTAGAAGCGGATCCGTGTGGCGAGATCGGGCGTCTCCGCGCCGGCCGGGGCGCCCGAGCTCGCCGG
>JBOGSY010000151.1:0-5256 GCA_050691915.1 Candidatus Limnocylindria bacterium
CCTACCTAACAGTCACCCCGTGACTGCCTGACGGAAAGGAGAAGGTGCGGCACGCCCAGGACGCGCCCCAGCACGCGCCTAGTAGAGGCCCCCGTCATCACCGCCGCCGCCGCCACCGCCGCCGTCCCCGTTGTTGCAGGCGGCCACGATCAGCAGGAGCGCCACCCAGGCCAGGCGAGCCACCCGATGGTGACGAACAAGCACGCCCGCCAACCAGTTCGCGCACGGCGCGCCCGTCTCGATCTCCCGATTGCTCATCAGCGTCCTCGATCTTGCACCGACCGCTGCCGGACACGCAACAACCGTGCCGACGGCGCCGGCAGCGCCGTCAGCGCGGTCAGCGCGTCAACGCCGCGGCCGACGTCTCCCGGTGGCGTGCGCGCGACGCTTCATGGCGGCCTCGTCGCGCTCGAGATCGGCCTCCGGAGCATCTTCCTCGTCCATCATCCGGTCGCGCGCCTTCGGGGTGGCGCGGATGAGCTCGTCCAGCTTGAGCTGAACGGCCTTCGACTCCCGGTTCTGGCTGGTCTGGATGGCGAACACCATCAGGAAGGTGACGATGGTGGTCCCGGTGTTGATGACCAGCTGCCACGTGTCGGAGAAGCCGAACAGCGGGCCGCTCACGGCCCAGACCACGATCACGGCGGCAGCCAGCAGCATGGCCCACGGCGTGCCGACGATCCGGGTGATCCGGTTGGCTGCATCGCGGAACCGATCGGTCAGGGAAGCTTCTGGCTGCGGGGTGGCTGCTCGATGTCGCGCCATGGCATCGGTCCTGGCTGGATCAGAAGATGGCCTGGACGCACGAGACCAGGAGCCAGATCACCAGCACTGCCCCGATCAACACGCCGATCAGGATCTTGCCCACGGCGGCCTCCATCTTGCGTGAGGGTTGACTGGCGAGCCTGATGCAAGGCGTGTGCCGGGAGGTGGGCCCGCCGCGCCGGGGCCCCGTGCTAGGCTGCGCGCCGATGACCGGGGACACCGTCGAGTGCTTCAATTGCGGCCGCGCCAACCCGTCGTGGGCGCAGGTCTGCCGGTCGTGCGGGGTGCCGATCCGCCCGGGTGGGTCGCGCGCCCAGGAGCCGCAGGGGCCGGTCCCCACCGACCGCAACTCGCTCATCTCCATGGGCGCCGGGCTCGGGGCGATCCTGGCCGCCATCCTGGTGGGCGTGTTCCTTTCAGGCGTCATCCCCGAGGCGCCGCCCGCCGCGACCCCAACCCCGACCCCGGGGCCTACCACCCCGCGCCCGTCGCCATCGTTCGATCCCTCGGCCCCGCCGGTCGGGGGTGCCAGCGCGGAGGCGAGCCCCCAGCTGCCCGGCACCGTCACCTTCGGCTTCGACCTCGACGACGCGACCGATGCGGCCGTCGATGTGACCGATACCTTCACGCCCGGCACCCGCTTCTGCCATTCGATCGCGCTGACCGAGCCGTTCGGCGCCGACCAGGTGCTGGAGGAGATCCTGAAGATCGAGGAGGGCGGCGAGCTGACCTTGGTGCAGGAGCGTGCCGCGCTGCCGGTGCCATCCGACGCGACCGTGGCCGGCTTCTGCGCCAACGCCGATGGGCTGATCAACGGCTGGGGCGTGGGGCAGTTCGTGCTGCGCGACTACCGCCCCGGCGATGAGCCGGTGCTGCTGGCGGAGGGCCGATTCACCCTCGCCCGCTAGGGCCGCTGCTCTCCATCGCGGGGTCGCCGTCGCTGCCGGCCAGGTCGGCCCAGGCGTCCGCGTAGAGCCGCGCCCGGATCGGCAGCTGGCCGGGGTAGCCCGTGCGCGCACCGCGCACGACTGCGGCGTCGAGCGTGGCCAGCGCCATCCGATCGGTCGTCTCCACCAGCGTGGCGCCCGCCGGATCCACCAGGACCGATGGCCCCCCGATCAGCACCCCGTCCTCGGGATGCGGCCGGTTGACCGACAGCACGTAGCAGCACGCGGTCAGGGCGATGGCCCGGAACACTACCTTCCAGCGCTGGTAGGTCCGCTCCTCACTGGCCCGCGGCGCCAGCACGGCCATGGCCCCCTGGGCGCCCAGCAGGTGCGAGCCCTGCGGCCGGTTGATGTCGGAGCAGAGCTGGATCCCCAGCGGCAGGCCGAACGCGTCGATCCGCTGCGGGGCGTGG
This sequence comes from Candidatus Limnocylindria bacterium, assembly GCA_050691915.1. GTDB lineage: Bacteria > Chloroflexota > Limnocylindria > QHBO01 > QHBO01 > JBOGSY01. The sequence goes on from JBOGSY010000151.1 coordinate 2,126, forward strand.
GTGCCGGGGTCGTAATGGCTCGTCTCCCAGAAGCCGGGCTCCTCGGGCAGATGCAGCTTCTCGTACGTGGCCACCAGCGCGCCGCCGCGGTCGAAGGCCAGGGCGCGGCTGGTCCTCCGCCCGGTGGCCGCATCGCGGTGGATGATGCCGCCCACCAGGCCGATGCCGGCAGCCGCCGCCGCCTGGGCCTGCAGCGTCATCCGCGGCCCGCCCATTGGCTCAGCGTCCTCGTCGCGGGCCTGCCTGGTCGCCGGGCGCCACGAGTTGAGGGGCAGCTCCGGAAGGACCGCCAGGTCGGCGCCGCGGCTCGCCGCCTCGTGCAGCCGATCCCGGAGGCGGCCCGCGCCATCCGGCTCCCAGAAGACCTCGGAGACCAGGGCCACCGTCAGGCGACCGTCGCCCCGAGGTGGCACGGTCATCGCGTCGCTCACTCCGACCCCAGGAACTCGCGGACGAGGTTCTGGAAGTGGTAGACGCCGTTCTCCCGCTTGGCGGAGAAGCGGCCGGTGTCGTAGGCCCGCGAGCGCAGGCCGCGCTGGACCTGCTCGCAGATGACGATGTCCTCCTGCTGGATCTCGTCGGAGAACGCGATCGTCTGCTGCATGCTCTCCCAGCCGGGGCCGGTGCCGGGGTCGGCGAAGAACCACTCGAAGATGGTCAGCGTCCGGTCGGCGCCCAGCGGCAGGATGACGTTCGAGGACATGTTGTCCTGGTAGATGTTGAACATCGTGTTGGGGAAGAGCCAGTAGTACAGCGCCGAGTCCTCGGCCCCGGGCTGGCGCAGGTAGCGGCGGTCGACCCCGATCTCCTCCCCGGGCTTCAGCTCACGGATCGGCGCGTGCTGCTTGGAGTAGTAGCGGAACTCCTCGACCCGATAGGCGTCGTAGTCGAGCTCGCGGTACAGCTGCGGGTGCGCGATCGGGAGGTGGTAGCCCTCCAGGTAGTTGTCGACGTACACCTTCCAGTTGCACTCGATCACGTAGTCGCGCCGCTCCACCAGCCGCATCGCGTCCACGTCGTACCCTGCGGCGGCGACCTCCGCCGGGATCGCGCCCATCATCTCGCGCAGCGGCGGCGCATCGGCCCAGAGGTTGACGAAGACGAAGGGGCCCCATCGGTCCACCCGCACCGGGACCAGGCCGAAGTCCTCCATGGCGAAGCCCTCCGTCTCCTCCATCTCGGGCGCCGCGCGCAGGCAGCCGTCCAGGCCGTAGGTCCAGCCGTGGTAGCGGCACTGGAGCGACTTGCGGTTGCCGCGGGTCAGGGCCACCTGCCCGGCGCGATGCCGGCATACGTTGTAGAAGGCCCTCAGCTCCCCGTCCAGGCCGTGGGTGATGACCACCGGCTCGTCCAGGACCGTGGCCGGGACGAAGTCGCCCACCCGCGACAGCTCGTCGGCCCGGGCCACCAGCTGCCAGGTCCGGCCGAAGACGAGCTCCTTCTCGCGCTCCAGCACGCCCGGGTCCAGGTAGTAGCGCGACGGCAGGGTCGCGGCCCGCGCCAGGGGAGTGGTCGTCATGTCCGGAGTGTACCGATGCGGCCGCCTGCAGTCGCCCGCCGGCGGCCGAGCCTCAGCGGGAGCCGGCAACCGCCTGGTCGTTTCTCCTTGTCGTTGGGTGACCGAAAGTGCTACAACCGTCCCGACCGAGCACGACGTCCATGTCTAACGTCTCCCTGCTGGAGGAGTACCGAAATGGCGCTGCGCCGTACCGCACCCCTGTTGATCGGCCTGCTGGTGTTCATGTCCGCCTGCCAGTTGGGAGGTGGGGGCGACCTGCTCGAAACGATCAAGTCGCGCGGAAACCTGAAGGTCTCGACGGATCCGAACTATGCGCCACAGTCGTTCCTCAACGATGACGGCACATTTGAAGGCTTCGACATCGATGTCGCGACTGAGATCGCGGAGCGGCTTGGTGTCGACGTCGAGTTCGAAACGCCGACGTTTGACCTCGTCCAGGCCGGTGGGTGGAACGGCCAGTGGGATATCAGCGTTGGCTCCATCACCATTACCGATACACGCAAGACCGTGCTCGACTTCACCGAGCCCTACTACTTCACGCCTGCGCAGCTCGCCGCCACTGAGGAGTCCGGATTCACCTCGATCGAGGACTTCGCCGGCGCACGAATCTGCGTCGGCGCAGCGACCACCTATCTTGACTGGATCAACGGCGACCTGACGCTGGGCGACGGTTCGGAGACCGCGCCCGTGCCGGACGGTGCCGAAGCGGTCGCCCTCGAGACGGATGCCCTCTGCGCGGAGTCGATTCAGGCCGGTCGTGACGAGTTCGAAGGCTGGCTGAGCTCTTCGACCACCGTCCAACAGGCCATCGATGATGGTGTTCCGATCGTCGTGGTCGGCGACCCGGTCTTCTACGAGCCGTTGGCCGTTGCAACCGACAAGGAGGGGCCCGCCCACGCGGACCTGCAGGCCGAGCTCGACAGAATCGTCCGCGAGATGCACGAGGACGGGACGCTGACGGAGCTGAGCCAGAAGTGGTACGACGGCGAGGATCTCACCAAGAAGGCCGAATAGCCACCGCCCCACGCCCATAGCCAGTGAGCGGGGACGCCCCCAAGCGTCCCCGCTCACTGTTTTCAGCACGGAGGAGGAGAGACATGACCGCGGCAGTGCCCGCGCAGGTGGGCAGCCCTTCCATCGTGGAGCAAGTGGCAACCGCGCAGCGGCGCGCGCGACTGTTCTTCCGCGTCCAGTTTGGAACCACCTGGCTTGTGCTCCTGGGAGTCCTGATCTTTCTCCTCTGGGTTACAGGCAATGTCGACCTCGACTTCATCGCCCGGGCCGGACCCTTCATCGTGCAGGGGGCCTGGCTCACCGTTCTGATCTCGCTCTCGTCGATCGCGCTGGCGGTCGTCCTGGCGCTCTTCGGCGCCCTGGGCCGCATCTCGAAGAACGCGGTCATCAATGCGATCGCCTCGCTGTACGTGTCTCTTGTCCGTGGCACGCCGCTGCTGGTTCAGATCTTCTTCGTCTACCTGGCGCTTCCGCAGCTCGGCATCACCCTGCCCGTGGTTCTGGGTGGGATCCTCGCGCTCGGCTTCAACTACGGGGCCTACATGACGGAAATCTTCCGGGCAGGCATCCAGGCCGTCGCCCCCAGCCAGCGCGAGGC
>JBOGSY010000152.1:0-5235 GCA_050691915.1 Candidatus Limnocylindria bacterium
GCCTGGCTGCGCAGCGATGCCCTGCCCCGCGCCGTGGGCGACTGGCGGGCCGGCGCCGAGGGGTTCGAGCGGCTGGTCGAGCTGCGGGCCCTGCAGGCCAGCGCGGACGAGATCCTGGCCGTCGGCGAGCAGCTGCTGGCCGACGAGACGGCGGCCCGCGACGCAATCTGCGCCGAGATCGACCCCACCCTGGGCCCGGCGGAGGTCGCCGACCTGGTGAAGGACGACCACCCGACCACCTTCCCCGAGGCGCTGGAGGCGTACCGCGACGCCATGGCCCGCGCCCGTGACTTCGTGATTGAGCACGACCTGGCCAGCATGCCGCCCCACGACCGGCTGCGGGTGATCGAGACGCCGGTCTTCCAGCGCCACGTGACGCCGTTCGCCGCCTACTACGATCCTCCGCGCTTCGACCCCGAGCCGGCTGGCACCTACATCGTCACTCCGCCCGCCACGCCCGGGATGTGGCGCGAGCACAACTACGCCTCCGTCAGCAACACCAGCGTCCACGAGGCGTACCCGGGCCACCACCTGCAGCTGGCCGGCGGCATCACCAACCCCAGCCTGGTGCGGACCCTGGCCCTGAGCGCCGCCGAGTTCGTCGAGGGCTGGGCCTTCTACTGCGAGCGGATGATGAAGGAGGCGGGATTCGACGCCCAGCCCACCCATCGGTACATCCAGCACACCGATGCCATCTGGCGCGCGGCCCGCATCGTGCTGGACGTGCGGCTCCACCGCGGCCAGATGGACTTCGACGAGGCGGTCCAGTTCCTGGTCGATCGCACCGGCTTCGAGCGGCCGGCCGCGGTGGCCGAGGTGAAGCGCTACACCAGCACGCCCACCTACCAGCTGAGCTACCTGTACGGCCGCCATATGATCGATCGGCTGCGCGAGCGGGTGCAGCGCCGCATGGGGCCGGCCTACCGGCCAAAGTTCTTCCACGACACGCTGATCTACGGTGGCACCATGCCGGTTGCGTTCGCCGAACGGCTCTTCGACACCAAGCTCGGAGGACTGGCCCCATGAGTCCATTCCCACGCGGGCGCATCGGCCTGGCGGGCCTGGTCGTGGCCGGCCTGCTGTCCGGCTGCGCGTTCGGCCCCAGACCCACGCAACCGCCGCCCTGTCCAACGGCGGCACCCACCGCCGAGCAGGCTCCGGGCGTGATCGGCGAGGCGGTGGCGGTGGAGGTGCGGACCAACATCGGAGCCTTCACCATCGAGCTCTACCCGGAGCAGGCGCCCATCGCCACGGCCAACTTCGTGTTACTGGTCGACTGCGGCTTCTACCACGGCATCAGCTTCCACCGCGTGCTGGCCGGCTTCGTGGCCCAGGCCGGCGACCCGCAGACCAGGGACAACCGCGGCGACTTCAACGGGCTGGGGACCGGAGGACCGGGCTATCGGTTCCTGATCGAGCCCCCGGCGGACGGGCTCAACTACGACCCCTACGTGGTCGCCATGGCGAACGCCGGGGGCACCGACACGAACGGCAGCCAGTTCTTCATCGATCTGGCCGACCTGAACGCCCGGCTGGAGCGCCTGTACACGATCTTCGGCCGGGTCACGCAGGGCACCGAGGTGGTGGACGCCATCGGCCGGGTGCCCACCAACGGCGCGCGCGGCGTTCCGCTGGACCCGGTCATCATCGAGGGGATGAGCGTCCAGGGACCCCCGGCGGAGAGCTCCTGAGCGCTCTGAAATGTAAACGATTCTTAGTCCCAGACCGTTGACCTTTCGGGCCTGGCGGACCTATCATGTGTTCGCTGTTCGCACAGCGATTCACCACTGATCGCAAGGTCATGGGTAGGTTTGGGTAAGGGTAGTGCGGGAAACCGCGCGTGAAAGATGCCCTTGTGATTAGCGAATCCGGCAGCAATGAAGGCCCCTCTTCGGAGGGGCCTTCTTCTATGCCTCGGACTACGGTTGGCTGCTACAGGTTCCCCGTCAGCAGCAGGATGAGCAGGATCAGCAGGATGAGCCCGATGATCCCTCCGCCCCAGTACATGGTCTTCCTCCTTGTTGCTGGCGTGGTCGATGCCCGGGAGGGAATGCACTTGGCGTGCCAGCGCGGGGCGCGCACGCCGCCTTCGTGGTCCCTGGATCGGAGCCGTTTCGACCTCGGCCGGTTCCCCGCGGCGCATCGGGCCGCAATCGCCACCTGCTGGCGGTATCGGCCGAGATGTTCGCGCCTGACCCCCGAACCGGGCCTGTTCGTGGCCGGATGCACCAGCTGGTGGTGAAAAGAGCCGGGAATCGGCCGAACCGGACCACTTCTTGGCCGATACCACCACCTGCTGACGAAAGCCCGCCGATGGCACGCGCCTCCCCCCGGCCCGGACCTGGCGTCGAGCCGCCGGCGCGGATGGCGCTATGATCGACCCCTCGCGCGCCGGTAGCTCAGTGGATAGAGCGTCGGCCTCCGGAGCCGAAGGTCGCAGGTTCGAATCCTGTCCGGCGCGCCAGTATCATCTCTCGGGACATCGTGGACACCTGTCTCACGACATCGGCGACGAGTGTAGCCGCGGCTGATAGTCACGACCGGCGTCGATGGTGAGCTCCCGCAGCAGTGAACCGTCCTCGCGCACGACCCGGACGTGGGCGTCGGCGATGAGCAGCCGCACCGGCTCGCCGGCGTGCGCCTTGCCCAGCCCGATGTGGCGCAGCTGGCTCAGGTAGCGGACCGTGACGTTGCCGGCCTTGCTGACCCGATCGGCGCGGACCCGGAAGTGCGTGACGGCCGACATGTCGGTCGGCCGCGCCTTGAGCCGGCGCTCGAAGGCGACCTGCGGGGTCGCGCCGCGCAGGGCCCGGTGCGGCCGCTCGGCGTTGTAGTAGGCGCGGTAGGCGTCGAGCTGGAGCTGGAGCATGGCCAGCGAGTCGGCCGCCGGCTGGCAGGCCAGGTAGCGCTTGAGGGTCTGGTGCAGGCGCTCGACCTTGCCGCAGGTCTGGGGATGGTTGGGTGTCGAGTGCTTGGCGGCGATGCCCAGCCGTTCGAGCTCGGTCTCGAGCAGCACCTTGCCCCTGCGCGGACCAGCGGTGAAGACGGCGCCGTTGTCGGTCAGCAGGGCGGCCGGCGGACCATAGCTCGCCAGCGCGGTGAGGAAGGTGCGCACCACGTCGAGGCCAGTCACGCTCCGGAAGGCCACCGCCGCCAGCAGCAGACGGGAGTGGTCGTCGATCAGGTCCAGGATCTCGACCGGACTGCCGTCGGCCAGGCGCCAGTGGGTGGCGTCGGCCTGCCACAGCTCGTTGGGCAGGGCGGCCTCGAAGCGCACCCACGACGAGCGCGGCCGCTTGTGGGGCTGGGGCCTGATCAGTCCATGGCGGCGCAGGATGCGCCACACCGTGGCCGGCGACGGGACCGCGGGAAAGCGGCGGCCGAGGTGGTGGACGATGGTGGCCGGGCCGCAGTCATGCCCGGCCCGCCCCAGCTCGGCGCGCAGCGCCAGGATGGCGGCTTCCTGCTCGGGCGGCGTCCGCCCTGGCGAGGTGTGCGGCCGTCGCGAACGCGGGGCCAGAGCCGGATAGCCGCCCTGCCGGTAGCGGGCCAGCAGCTGGTACAGCCAACTGCGGCTGATGCCATGCCGCCTGGCGATCTCACTCGGGCTGCGGCCCTCCAGCACGACCGCGTCGACCACATAGCGCTCCAGGCCCACCGCGACACCCTCCTGCGAAGGTGTCCACTATCTCCCGAGACATCTGTCCACGATGTCGTGAACTCAGACACTGTCCGGCGCGCCAGCCCGCCAGCCCGCCAGCCCCTCAGCCCCATAACGCCGGGGCGCTGTTGCCCCCCGCCCGGCTCCGGTATGATCCCGCCCTGAGCCGGCCCGCTCAAACCGCCTGTGTCGACGACACGACCGTCGGGCGGGAGACCGTCCATGTGGCCGGTGGTGACGTGCCCATGCCGCGATCGGAGCCGACGCGGCCACATGGAGGAGCAGATGACGAAGTACCGACCCCTTGCAGCCCTGGTGGCTGTCGGCCTCATCGCTGGGGCCTGCACTACCGGCGGATCCCCGTCGGCCGCCGCCTCCCAATCGGCCGCGGCGTCCGAGATGGAGGACGCCTACGCGGACTGGCCGGACGAGCTGGTGATGGGCTTCGTCCCGTCCCGCGAGGCCGACACGCTGGTCGAGGACATCGACGCCCTGACCGCCGCCCTGGCCGAGGCGCTCAGCGCCCAGGCGGGCCGCGAGATCGCGGTCGACGGCGTGGTGCCGTCCGACTACACAGGACTGGTCACGGCCATGGAGACCGACCAGGCCCAGATCGGCGCCTTCGGTCCGTTCTCCCTGCTTCAGGCGCGCGATCGCGCCGGGGCGGAGATCATCCTCCAGTCCGAGCGCTTCGGCAGCGCCACCTATCACACCCAGTTCATGACCAACCAGCCGGACAAGTACTGCGACGACGAGCCGGTGGTCGTGGACGAGGAGACCGGCTGGCGCAACTGCAACGGCACCGCGGATGCCGACCAGGGCCCCGCTGCCGAGGACAAGATCGGGACCATCGCGGCCGGCACCACGGTCAGTTTCGTGGAGCAGGCATCCGCGTCCGGCTACATCTTCCCGGCCACCATCTTCCTGAACAACGGGATCGATCCGGAGACCGATATCGACCCGGTGTTCGCCGGCGGGCATGACGCCAGTGTCATCGCCGTCTGCGAGGGGCAGGCGGAGGTGGGCGTCAGCTTCGATGACGCCCGCGGCGCGGCGGAGACGACCTGTGACCTGGCCGAGAACGTGGTGGTCTTCGCCTACGGGCCGGAGATCCCGAATGACGGCTGGGCCGTCGCCGGCGACCTGCCGGACAACCTGAAGCAGGCCATCAAGGATGCCCTGCTCGCCTACTCGGCCACCGAGGAGGGCCAGGCGACTCTCAACGAGATCTACGAGATCGACGCCCTGGTCGAGGCGGACCAGGATGCGTTCGTGATCGTGGAGCAGGCCGCCGAGCAGCTCGGCATCACCTCGGACTAGCTCGGGCAGAGGGACGGGCCGGACTGGCCCGTCCCTCTTCCGCGTCCATCCGGATGATCCGCTTCCAGAACGCGTCGGTCGTCTACCCGGGGGGTGTGCCGGCGCTCAAGGACCTGACCCTGGAGATCCCCGACGGCCAGATGATGGTCATCGTGGGGCTGTCGGGCGCCGGCAAGTCGACGCTGATCCGGGTCATCAACGGGTTGGTGCCGCTGACCAGCGGCGACGTCCTGATCGACGACGTCAGCGTTCGA
>JBOGSY010000153.1:0-5233 GCA_050691915.1 Candidatus Limnocylindria bacterium
TGCAGGCCTTCGACGGCCTGACGGTCGAGTTCGCGGAGCGTCACGGCGCCGGGTTCATCGTGCGCGGCCTGCGCGCGGTGAGCGACTTCGAAGCCGAGCTCCAGATGGCCCACACCAACCGCAAGCTTGAGCGGCGCGTGGACACCGTGTTCTTGATGACCGCGCTGGAGTTCGGCTACCTGTCCAGCACCCTGGCCAAGGAGGTCGCCCAGTTCGGCGGCGACGTGTCCGGGATGGTCCCGCCCCCGATCGCGGACGCGCTGCGCGCGCGCTTCCTGCAGCGCGGCTGAGCCCGGCCCGGCCGGGTCTATAATCGCGCCACCGGACGGAGGGCCCACGCCACGGACATCATCTTCCTTGTCGAACGTCTCGAGACCCTCGTGGCGGCCGGCAAGAAGCTGCCCCTCACCAACAGCGTCGTGCTGGACCAGGCGGCGGTGCTGGAGCTGATCGATCAGCTGCGGGTCGCCGTGCCCGACGAGGTGCGCCAGGCCAAGCGCATCACCGAGGAGGCGTCCCGCATCACCGAGCGATCGCGGGAGGAGGGGGACGCCATCATCGCCCGCGCCCAGGAGCAGGCGGCCCAGATGCTGGAGGAGCGCGAGCTGGTGCGCATGGCCCAGCAGCGCGCGGGCGAGATCCTGGACGCCGCCAACCGCGAGGCCGCCGAGGTGCGGCGCGGTGCGGACGAGTACGCGGCAGGCGTCCTGATCCGGCTGGAGGGCGAGTGCATCAAGGCCCTGACCAGCATCAAGCGCGGGATCGACATGCTCGACGAGCGGCACCGCCTGGTGCGCCCGGAGGGCGGCGACGGCACGCGCCAGGCCAGCGAGGAGCCGCAGGCGACCGAGGCCACGCCCCGGACATGACCTCGTTCAACGTGGCGGGGCTGCTCCGGGACGCACCCGGAGCGGTGAGGGATTACCGTCTCCGCGACCGCTACCTGTCGCTGGGCTCGGACGTGGAGCTGGCCGGGCCGCTCAGCGGCAGCCTCCGCCTGCAGCGCACCAACCGCGGGATCCTGGTCCGCGGCAGCCTGGAGGCGATGGTGCGGCGCACTTGCGCGCGCTGCCTGGAGGCCTACGTGGAGCCGGTCACGGTCCAGGTCTCGGAGGAGTACCTGCCCAGCCTCGACCCGGACACCGGAACCCCCCTGCCGGAGCCGGACCGCGACGAATTCGTGCAGGTCATCGACGAGCACCACGAGATCGACCTGCTGGGCGTGCTGCGCGAGGAGTTCGCCCTCAGCGAGCCGATGCACCCGCTCTGCTCGCCCGACTGCCCGGGCCTCTGCCCGGACTGCGGGACGCGGCTGGGGCCGGGCCATCCATCGCATGCCGAGGCGGAGATCGACCCGCGCCTGGCGGGACTGGCGCGCCTCCTGGAGCCGGACGACCGATAGGGCACGGGCGGCTATACTGCGGCGTCCCCTTCGAAGAATCTCGAGACCAGGAGTCACGCGTGGGCGTTCCCAAGCGAAAGGTATCCAAGGCCCGCCAGGGCGAGCGACGGGCTCACCTGGCGATCAGCGCGCCGCCGCTCGTCGAGTGCTCGCACTGTCACGAGCTGAAGCGCGCCCACCACGTCTGCCCGACCTGCGGCTACTACGACGGCCGCGAGGTGGTGCCGGTGGAGTCGAGCGCACCGGCCGAGGGCGGCAGTCGTTGACCTGAGCGCCGCTGATGCGCATCGCGGTTGACGCGATGGGCGGCGACCTTGCCCCGCGTGAGGTCGTCCGAGGCGCCATCAACTACGCGGCCGCCAACGCCGACGAGGTGATCCTGGTCGGCGACCTGCCACGCATCGAAGCCGAGATCGCCGAGTACGGCCATGGCCGCCCGGCCAGCGTCACGTTCGTGGACGCGCCCGAGGTGATCGGCATGGGCGAGAGCCCGGCCACCGCCCTGCGCCAGAAGCGGCGCGCATCGGTCCGCGTCGCCAGCGACCTGGTCCGCGACGGGCTGGCCGATGCGGTCGTCAGCGCCGGATCGACCGGGGCGACCATGGCGGCCGCGGTCTTCCGCCTCGGTCGGGTGGAGGGCATCGACCGGCCGGCGCTGGGCGCCCACCTGGTCACCGCTACCGGCCCGATCATGCTGCTGGACGTGGGCGCCAACGTGGACTCGGATGCCACCAACCTGGTCCACTTCGCGGTGATGGGCTCCATCTACGCGGAGCATGTCCTGCACGTGCCGCGCCCCCGCATCGGCCTCCTGAACATCGGCGAGGAGGACGAGAAGGGCAACCTGCTGGCCCGCGAGGCGAACGAGCGGATGCGTGAGCTGGAGCTCAACTTCGTCGGCAACGTGGAGGGCAACGACCTGATCGGCCATGCCGCCGACGTGGTGGTCTGCGACGGCTTCGTCGGCAACGTGGTGATCAAGTTCTTCGAGGGGCTGACCAGCTACATCTTCCGCTCCCTGCGCACGGACCTGCAGCAGGGGCCGGTGGCGCCGCTGGCCCTGCTGGCCCTGAAGCCCGGCTTCGACCGGCTGAAGCATCGCTTCGACTACGAGCGCTACGGCGGCGCCCCGCTGCTGGGCGTGCGTGGGGTGAGCATCGTGACCCACGGACGGGCCAAGGCGCGGATGATCGAGAACGCGCTGCGGGTCGCGTCCGAGGCCTCGGCCGCCCGGATTCCCGACCTCATCGCGGAGTGGACCCGGCGCCACCCGGCCCTCGCCCGGCACGACGCGGGCGACGCGATCGCCACCGGGACGCGGCCCCTGGCCGGCGGTCCGGCCGCCGAGGCCTGAGGAGGGATGGCGGCGACCCGCCGCCACACGCCCAGCGGCCCGGGCATGCAGGCCCGCCGGCTGGCGCTGCTCGCCCTGTTCGAGGACGAGTTCAGGCCGGACCAGGCGTTGGGGGCGCTGGAGCGCCTCGCCGCCGAGAAGGGCAGCCGCAGGGACGTGGCCGCCCACGCGCGTCGGATCGTGGAGGGGGTGCTCGCCAGGCGGGCGGAGCTGGACCTCGAGATCGCCCGGCTCGCCCCCGCCATCCCGGTCAGCGAGCTCGGTCGGGTGGAGCGTACGATCCTCCGGAGCGCGCTATTTGAGGTGCTATACTCCGCCGCGACCCCGAGCGGGGATACCATCCACGATGCCGTGGCCCTCGCCCGGACCTATGCGGGAGACGCAGCTCGCCGCCTTGTCAATGGCGTCCTTGGGAGCGTTTCGCGCTCACCGGGGAGCGGAGCATCGGGTAGAGGAGCCTAGACGGGTGACCGACGGAACCACCTTCGAACGACTCAAGAAGATCATCGTCGAGCAGCTCGGCGTTGACGAGGAGGAGGTCACGGCTCAGGCGTCGTTCGTCGAAGACCTCAACGCCGACTCGCTCGACCTGGTCGAGCTGATCATGAGCCTGGAAGAGGAGTTCGGCATGGAGATCTCGGACGAGGATGCCGAGAAGATCCAGAAGGTCTCCGACGCCGTCGAATTCATCGAGGAGCACCAGCAGTAGCGACTGCCGCACATGGCCGCGCCGAGTCTCGACGAGCTGGGTGAGCGACTCGGCATCGTCCTTCGGGACCCGGAGGCCATTCGCCAGGCGTTCGTCCACAGCTCCTACTTCAACGAGAATCCGCACCTCGTCTCGGGGCACAACGAACGCCTCGAGTTCCTGGGCGATGCCGTGCTCGGCCTGGTCGTCAGCAGCCTCCTCTACGAACGCTACCCGGACGAGGACGAGGGCTTCCTGACCGCCCGCCGCGCCTCGCTGGTCAACCGCGACGCGCTCGCCGAGCTGGCCCTGCGCCTGGGCCTGGACCGATACCTCCAGCTCGGCCGGGGAGAGGCCGAGGCCGGTGGCGCCACCCGGCCCTCGCTGCTGGCCGCCGCGGTGGAGGCGGTGGCCGGCGCCGTCTACCTGTCGCAGGGCCTGGAGCCCACCCGGGAGTGGATGGCACGCCTGTTCGCCGACCAGCTGGACGTCCCGGGCGAGGAGTCGCCGCCCAAGTCGGCCAAGAGCCGGCTCCAGGAATGGACCCAGCGCCGGCACCACACCAAGCCGTACTACGAGCTGCTGGAGGCGGTCGGCCCTCCCCACGAGCAGACCTTCACGGTCGCCGCGGTCCTGGGCGGCCGGCGCCTGGCGACCGGCAGCGGCTCGTCCCGCCAGCGGGCGGAGGAGCAGGCCGCGGCCGGCGCGCTGGACGCCCTCGCGGGCGACGTTGGCGGCGGGCCGTCGCCCGAGGCGCTGGCGCGGTGAGCCGCCTGCGGGAGCTGCGCCTCCACGGCTTCAAGACCTTCGCCGATCCCACCCGCTTCGTGTTCGAGCCGGGCGTCAACGCGGTGATCGGCCCCAACGGGTCGGGCAAGAGCAACATGGCCGATGCGGTTCGATGGGTGCTCGGCGAGCAGTCGAACCGCTCGCTGCGCACGCGGCGCGCCGACGACGTGATCTTCGCCGGGTCGCAGGAGCGCAAGCCGCAGGGCATGGCCGAGGCGATCCTCACCCTGGACAACGCCGACGGCTGGCTGCCCATCGACTTCGCGGAGGTGTCGATCGGCCGCCGGGCCTATCGGTCAGGGGAGGGTGAGTACCTGATCAACGGAGCGCGCGCCCGGCTGCGCGACGTGGTCGAGCTGCTCGGCCAGGGCCAGTTGGGCGCCAACGAGCTGGTGGTGGTGGGGCAGGGAACCGTGGATGCCGCCCTCTCCCTGCGCCCGGAGGAGCGTCGCCAGCTGTTCGAGGAGGCGGCAGGCGTCAAGAACCTTCAGGTCCGCAAGAACGAGGCGCTGGCCCGGCTGGCGCGGGCCCGCGACAACCTGACCCGGGTGACCGATCTCACCGGCGAGCTCAAGCCCCAGGTCCGGAGGCTGGCGTTGCAGGCCCAGCACCAGCAGGAGCACGACGCGCTGGGCCGGCGGGCGCTGGCGCTGGTGACCGAGTCGCATCGCCGGCGCGAGACGAAGGAGCGGGACGGGCTGGGGGAGGCCCGCCGCCGTGCGGCGGCGGCCGAGGCCGCCCTGGAGGAGCACCGCGCCCAGCTGCTCGCCGGGCGCGAGAGCCTGGCGGCCGCCGAGGAACGCTACTGGCAGGCGGAGGCCGCCGCGCGGGAGGCGGCCGAGCTGCGCGAGACCACCCGCGAGGCCCGAATCAGGGCGGAGAGCCGCCTCGAAGCGGCCGCCGCGCGGCTGGCGGAGCAGGATCGGACGATCGCCGCCTCGCGTGCCGAGCTGGACGCCGCGGTCGCCGCCCTCGCCGCCGCCGAGCCGGGCTCCGAGCC
>JBOGSY010000154.1:0-5184 GCA_050691915.1 Candidatus Limnocylindria bacterium
GGGCCAGGGTCCCGGCCAGCAGGGCGCCCACCCCGCCCAGCGCGCCGGCGAGCAGCGCCCGACGCGAGCGCGGCGGCGCCGGGGTGGTCACATCAGACGGGTTCTCGGCGGGCATGGTCCATCCTCCAGCGGCAGTGTGGGAGCTGTTGCGACCACCATGCTCCGGGAGGAGGTTTGGGTGGTCTTAGGGACCGGCCGCAGGGACGTTGCTCAGCTGACGAGGAGGTAGCCAAGCTCTTCCAGCCTGGCGAGGACCTTGGCGGCCGATTCCTCCGGCGTCTCGCGGTCATCGGTGTGGCAGACCACCTCCGGGTCGAGCGGGGGCTCATAGGGATCGTTGACGCCGGTGAAGTTCTGGATCTCGCCGGCCATTGCCTTGCGGTAGAGGCCCTTCACGTCGCGATCGGCCAGGACCTCCAGCGGCGCCTCGACGTAGACCTCCACGAACCGGCCGATCTTCGACCGAATCTCGTCGCGGATCTCGCGGTACGGGCTGATGGCGGCGGCGATCGCCACCACGTCGTTGCGCGACAGGACCTCGCACACCCAGCCGATGCGCCGGATGTTGGTGTCGCGGTCCTCCTTGGAGAAGCCCAGGCCCTTCGACAGGTTGGTGCGGATCACGTCGCCGTCGAGAACCTCCACCCGGCGGCCGCGATCGCGCAGCTCGCGTTCCAGGATGGCCGCCACGGTGCTCTTGCCGGCGCCCGACAGGCCGGTGAACCAGATGGTGAAGCCGCTCGAATCGTGGGTCGGTGCCGTGCCGGCGCCGCCGCTGAGGTGGTGGGTCGTGGTCGTCTGCTCGGTCATCGGTCCTTCGCGTGCGGGTTCTACGGTCGTCGCGCGCCCGCGGGCGCGCGGTAGGCGTCGATCAGGATCTGAGCCACCTCCGGGCGGCTGAACTCCTGGGGCGGGATCTGGCCGGCGGTCAGCATCTCGCGCACCCGGGTGCCGGACAGGACCAGGTGCGACGCGTCGCCGTGCGGGCAGGTCTTGACCGATGCCATCCCCTCGCAGGCGTGGCACCAGAAGGTGTGCTCGAAGAAGAGCGGCGTGATGCCCAGCTCATCGGGCCCGAACTCGTCGAAGATCAGGTGCGCGTCGTAGGTCCCGTAGTAGCTCCCCACCCCGGCGTGGTCGCGCCCCACGATGAAGTGAGTGCACCCGTAGTTCTTGCGGGCGATGGCGTGGAAGATCGCCTCCCGCGGCCCGCCGTAGCGCATGGCGGCGGGATAGACCGACAGGAGCGTCCGCTCGGCGGGGTAGTAGCCGGCCAGCAGAGTCTCGTAGGCGCGCATCCGCACCTCGGCCGGGATGTCGTCCGACTTCGTGTCACCCACCAGCGGGTGGATCATCAGGCCGTCGGCGATCTCCAGCGCGACCTTGGTCAGGTATTCGTGGGCCCGGTGGATGGGGTTCCGCGTCTGGAAGCCCACCACCCGCCGCCATCCACGCTCGGCGAAGAGGGCGCGGGTCTCGGCCGGGGTGCGGCGGTAGGCGGCGAACGGCGGGTCCTGCGGCCCGTCCAGGATCCAGACGTCGCCGCCCAGGTACACCTCGCCGGCGGCCGCGATGCGAGCCACTGCCGGATGGGCCTCGTCGGTCGTCCGGAAGACGCGCTCCGCCTCGTGCGCCTTGTCGTAGGTGAACTTCTCGGAGAGCTCCAGCAGGCCGAGGACGCGGCCCCCGCCGTCGCGCAGCGCCACCTCGCGGCCGATCTGCAGCCCGTCGGCCACCGCGCGGCTGACGGCCAGGGTGATGGGGATCGACCAGGGCAGGCCGCCGGCCAGCCGCATCTCGTCCACCACCGACCGGTAGTCGGCCTCGCCCATGAAGCCGGTGAGCGGGCTGAACGCCCCGTTGCCGATCAGCTCCAGGTCGCTGGCCGCAACGCTGCCGAGCTCGAGGCCGGGCTGCGGCGCAGCACGCTCCATCGCTCGCTCGCGCTGCGCTCCGTCGACGGCACGGTTGACGAGGGAGCCACCGTGCGGGGGGATGGTGGCAGGCGTTGGCACGTGGTGCTCCTGAGAGTGGGGTCGCACCGATGATACCGGCTTAGAACGGGAAGACGACCGGGATCAGGACCAGGCCGATGGCGATGGTCAGCAGGTTCAACGGCAGCCCGAGCCGGGTGAAATCGGTGAAGCGGTAGCCCCCCAGCCCGTAGACCATCAGGTTCGTCTGGTAGCCGATGGGCGTCAGGAACGAGAGGCTGGCCCCGTAGGTCACGGCCATGACGAACGGGCGCGGGTCGCTGCCCAGGGCCGCCGCGGTGGCGAGCGCCACCGGGAAGAGGAGCACCGCAGCCGCGTTGTTGCTGATCAGCTCGGTGAGCGCCATGGTCGCCAGCAGCACGCCGGCCAGCGCGCCCAGCAGGCCCAGCGGCTGGAGGCCGGTCAGCAGCACTTCGGCCAGTGCCGCTCCCAGGCCGCTGGTCTGGACCGCCGCGCCGAGGCCAAAGGCGGCCGCGATCAGCAGCACGATGTCCAGGTCGACCGCCTCCCGTGCCTGGCGCAGCGTGAGGACGCGGAGCGCCACAGTCAGCAGGGCGGCGGCCAGAGCGGCCTGCAGGATGGGCACCAGGCCGGTGCCGGCCGCCAGCAGGAAGCCCAGGCCGATCAATGCCATGGGCAGCGCGCGGCGGCCCTGGGTGGGCGGGATCCCCTGGACGGGCGCGATCAGCAGGAAGTCGCGGGTGTCCCGCCACCGATCCCGGAACCCGAGATCGGCCAGGACCAGGAGCGTGTCGCCCATCCGCAGCCGGACGTCGCCCAACTTGGCATCCAGCCGATGGCCCGCCCGGTGGACGGCCAGCACGGCACCGCCGTAGGTGCCGCGGAAGCCGATTTCGCGCAGGGTGCGCCCGGCCAGGTCGTGGTCGCCGATGACCGCCTCGAAGAAGCCGTGCGCCCCGTTGGCCAGCTGGGCGACCTGGCGCGTCTCGGTCGAGGCGATGCCCGGCATGCGCTGGAGGTCCACGATGTCGTCGACGCGGCCGACGAAGGTGATGACGTCCCCCCCGGCCAGCACCTGGTCCGGCGCGACCGGAGCGATCCTGGCACCACCGCGCGCCACCTCGACCAGGAAGACGCCGTGAAGGTGGCGCAGTCCGGCGTCACCCACCGATCGCCCGTCGACCTGGCCGCCTGGTGTCACCTCCATGCTGACCGTGAACGAGCGTGCCCCATCGGTCAAGGCCCCCCGCACCGTGCCACGCTCGGGGAGCATCCGCCCCGCCAGCAGCACGATCGCGGCGCACCCGGCCACGGCGATGGGAATGCCGACCGGCGCAAGCTCGAACAGCGAGAGCGGCCGCATGCCGGCGTCGCGCAGCAGGCCCGAGATCGTCAGGTTGGTGGAGGTCCCGATCGCGGTGACCACGCCCCCCAGCACGGCCGCATAGCTGATCGGGATCAGGAAGCGGGAGGGCGAGATGCCACGTCGCTGGCAGAGGTCGAGCACGGCCGGCACGGTCATGGCCACCAGGGTGGTGTTGTTCAGGAACGCCGACAGCCCGGCCAGGGGAAAGGTGAGTCGCGCGAGGAGGCCGCGCGGGCCGGTGGCGCGGCCGAACAGGCCCGCCACCAGCGGACCCATCAGGCCGGACTGGTCCACCGCCCGCGCCAGCACCAGCAGCGACGCCACGATGATGGGCGCCTCGTTGCTGAAGCCGGAGAATGCCTGGGCCGGGTCGATGACACCGACCAGCAGCAGGAGGATGGTCGCGCCCAGGATGGCGACGGCCGGGCGAATGGTCTCGCGTGCGATGACCACCACCAGGGCGATCACGACGGCGAGTGTCACCCAGCCCTGCCACTCCATCGGGCAGCAGGATACCGGCTCTGTCGGCGGTGGGCCCCCGTCCGGCCTGCGGCGCCGGTCCGCTACAATCCGGGCGCCCTCAAGATCCGGCCGGAGGAACCTGCCATGCTCGACGCCCGTATTCCGTCCGGTCAGGCCGCGGCGGTGGTGGACGCGTTGCGTGGGGCGTCATCGGTCACCGCCATCTGCCACGAGAACCCGGACGCCGACACCATCGGCGCCGCCATCGCGATGGCGCTGCTCGCCGAGCGCCTGGGGGCGCGCGCCGAGATCGTGAGCACCGACGGGATTCCCCCCTCCTGCGTCTTCCTGCCCCTGGCGGATCGGGTCCATCGTCTGCCCCGCCTGGAGCCGGGGCTGGCGGTGGTCTGTGACGCGGCCACCCTGGAGCGCGTCGGCCGGGTCCGGACCGAGGCTGCCGGATGGCTGGAGCGGGCCACGGTGGTGAACATCGACCATCACGTCAGCAACACCGGTTGGGGAGCGCTCAACCTGGTCGACCCTTCGGCCGTGGCGACCTGCGAGATCGTCGCAGCGCTGATGGAGCAGGCCGGGGTCGAGCTGGATCAGCCCATCAGCACCGCCCTCCTGGCGGGGATCGTCCGCGACAGCCATGGCTTCGCCGACCCGGCGACGACGCCGCGATCGCTGCGCACCGCGGCCAGGCTGGTGGATGCCGGTGCGCCGCTGGCGCTGGTCCAGCGGCTGATCCTGGGCGAGCTGCCCCATGCCACCCTGGTGCTGTGGGGCAGGGTGCTCGGCACCAGCGGCACCGAGGGCGGCGGCCGCATCGTCCACGCCACCCTCGGCCACGGCCTGCTCGGCGAGACGGGGACCCGGCAGCACGACGCCGACGGCGTGGTCGAGCTGCTGGCCAGGACGCGAGGCGCGGACGTCGCGATCCTCTTTCGGGAGCTGCCGGAGGGCACCACCCGGGTCAGCCTGCGCACCACCGAAACGGTCGATGCGGTCCGCCTGGCGGCCGAGTTCGGTGGGGGCGGGCATCCGCGGCGAGCGGGATTCGTGGTCGAGGACCACGTGGGCGTGGTGCGTCCCCGGGTCCTGACCGCCATTGCCGGGCGGCTGGCGTCCGGGGCGCCCGCGATCAGGGCCGGGCGGTGATCTCGAGCCCGCCGCCGGCCGGGGGCACGGCTAGGGCCCACGACCGGTCGCCCACGCCCAGCTGGACGGCGAGCGATCCGTCCCGCTCCGTGGCGTCCAGGGCGAGCGGCGGCACGCTCGCGGATGGGCCAGTGACGATGGCGGTCACGAACCAGGCATCCGACGCCGTTGCCGCATAGCGCAGGACCGGCGCGGGGACCCGGACCAGGTACTCCGTCGTGACCCACCCCACGGCCGGGT
>JBOGSY010000155.1:0-5159 GCA_050691915.1 Candidatus Limnocylindria bacterium
GGCGCGACGGGCGTGCCCGAGGGCGACGCCGGCGGCTGCGGCGTGGTCGCCGGGACGTTCGGCTGCTCCCCCTCTGCAGCGGGCCTGGCCCGCTCGATCCTCTTCAGGAGTGACATGGTGCTAGATCCTTCCCCTTAGCGGCGTGCGAAGAGTCCTCGCTTGTTGGGCTTGCCACTGGCAGCTACGGCGTCGCCCGCAAGCGTTCGAGCGAGCTTGGTGATGTCGCGCGAGAGCGCGCCCTCTGGATGAGATACGACGAACGGGACGCCACGATTCACCGCCAGCACGGCCAGCCGGCCGTCTGAGACGATGGTCCCGTCGATGGGACGGCGGATGGAGGCTTCCACGTCTCCGATGCGGATGCCCTGGGCCGAATCGGCCCGGTTCACGACCAGCCGAAGCTTGGAGCGGTCGTATTCGAGCTGGTCCGCCACCTCCAGGAAGAGGCGGACGTTCTTGATGGTGGTGATCTCCAGCGCGGTCAGGACCACGATCATGTCCGCCGCGTCCATCACCCCCAGCGAGTGGTCGTTGAGGGCGGATGGCAGGTCGATCACCACGAAGTTGTGGGTCTGGCGCAGGTAGTCGACCATCTTGCGCAGGTAGGCCGGGGTGACCAGGTCCGCACCCTCGGGCGAGGGTGGGGCCAGGAGGACCCGGATCCCCGTCGAATGGTCGATCACGACCGAGTTGATGATATCCGAGTCCGGCTCGCCACCTTCGACGGCGTCGAGCATGGATCGGTTCTTGGGGTTCAGGTTGAGCAGGACCCCCACGTCGCCGAACTGCAGGTTGGCGTCCACCAGGCACACCCGCCCCCCGGTCTCGCGATGGATGGCGAGCGCCAGGTTGGTGGCGATGGTGGTCCGGCCGGCTCCTCCCTTGGGGGAGAAGACGGCCATCACCTGGTGCTCGCCCAGCTCGTCCGACACCTCGCCGGTGGGCACCGGCACCGCCGGCAAGGTGGCCGCCACCTGCTCGCGCCGAACGAGCTCGCGCTCGAAGACGCGCCGGATGGTGGTGGCGAA
This sequence comes from Candidatus Limnocylindria bacterium, assembly GCA_050691915.1. Lineage (GTDB taxonomy): Bacteria > Chloroflexota > Limnocylindria > QHBO01 > QHBO01 > JBOGSY01. Next base: position 1,029 of record JBOGSY010000155.1, read on the forward strand.
CTCATCGGCGGAGAAGGGCTTGACCAGGAACTCCCTGGCGCCCGCCGTCAGCGACCGCTTCAGCTGCTCCGCCTCGCCATGGACGCTCATCATCACGATCGGCGAGGTGGGGAGGCGCTGCGAGATGATCTCGGCAGCCTCCACCCCGTCCAGGCCGGGCATGTTGATGTCCATCACGATGACGTCCGGTCGCAGGTCCATCGCCATCTGGATCGCCTCCTCGCCGGAGCCGGCGCTCCCGGCCACGTCGATCTCCTGCTCCAGGCCAAGCAGCCGGGACAGGTGGTCGCGCGTCTCCGGGATGTCGTCGACGATGAGGACCTTGATCACGATGTCTTTCTCCGCGGGCAGCCTCGGCTACGGAGCCGGGCTTGCCTCCGGGCCCAGGTCCACGATGATGTCCGGGATGGGAATCCCGTAGGTCTCGAACAGGATGTCGAGCGTGACGCCGGTGGTGATCTCCACATCGGTGTCATCGGTCGAGCGCAGGACCGCGGTCAGCGCTCCGAGCTCCCCCAGGTCGTTCTGGGCGAACTTGATCGCCTCCGCGTCCTGGTCGGTGCCGGCGAAGACAACGATCACGTTCTCGATCGCCTGCGCCGGCTGGGCCGCCTGGCCCTCCTGGCCCGGCGACGGCGTGGCCTGGACCGCGGTTGCCCGGATCCGGGTGGCGCTGACGTAGAGGACGCGCTTGTCCTGCAGGATGGTCTTGACGGTGCGGGCGTTCTCCAGCCCCGGGAGGGTCTCGAAGCGCTGGGGTCCTTCAGGGTCGTCCAGCGACTCCTCGGTCGGCTGGAGGACCTGGATCTGCTGGCTCAGCACGATATCGATGTGATCGCCCGCCTGGAGCAGGAAGTCGAGGCCGGTGACCCGGTCGACCTGGAAGGCGATTGCCTTCTCGCCTGGGTTGAGCTGGCACTCGATGCACACGCTGCCGGCCTGCCCAAGGCCAAGGGCCTCCTGCGGCACCTGCGAATCCGCCGGGATGTCGTACAGGGCGCGCTGGCCGGAGACCTGGGTGGTGCTGCCGAAGCGGGTCCCCACGACCTCGTCCGGGTTGACCTCCGCTTCGGTAACGAGCTCCGGGGTCACGGCGTCGCCGATCGCGATGTCCTCGGCCGCCACCAGCACGGTGACGGTCGTGGGCTCCACCTCACCGGGGCCGCCGCGATCGCTGTTCAGGAGGATCACGATTCCAACGAAGGCCAGGACGGCGAGCAGCACCCCGACCAGAATGACCAGACGATTGGACCGCTTCACAGAAGTTCCCCTTAGCTCGGAGGAGTTGAAATGATGAGGACGCGGGAAATTGTGCAGCCATTGTGACTGCGGTCAACAGTCTACGAGCGCTCCGCAAGCACTATCGACTGGACTTACGAACTAGGCGGAGGGTGGTACTTGCAGCCTGTTGCCGTCGTTCGCATCCCGCTCCCGCAAATGAGGAAGCCCCCGCCTCGAGCGGCGGGGGCTCCTCGTGTCGTTGCGACCGGGGGCTTAGGTGCCCTCCAGGTTCTCGCCGACGTTCTGGAAGATCTCGCTGACAATCGGGCCCAGGAAGATGAGAGCCACGATCACGATGATCGCGATGAGGGCCAGAAGCAGACCGTACTCGACGAGCGTCTGACCTTCCTCATCCTCGCGGCGGAACCGAGCAAGAAGAGTGCTGATAATTTGAAGCATTCCTTTGCGATACCTCCTTTCCTCGGAGATTGGTCCCGGCAGCGTAGGTTCCGTATCGCGCCCCGAATATGGGCCGATGGTCCCAGCAGCCAGGTCCAGGGAGCGTACCTTCGCCCCTCACCTGCCGGATGTCAATAGGTCAGCGGACAGGCGCTTGATCACCTTTTCACACCCGTGCACACCCATTCCCACCCCATTGCTCCGCCGCGCGGAGCGGGGCCTGCGATTTGGCGGCAGACAGCGAGGGAGCCGTGCCTGCTGCGACACGGCTCCCGCACCGGAGGAGGAGACCCGAGGCAGTTGCCGGCTCGCGACCCGGGAACGCCTCGTTCAGATGAGGGTCGTCGCGGATACCCGCTCCGACTTGGCCCTACCGTAGAGACCTGGACCGATGCCGGCCATGGCACGACCGTACCAGCGCCGACATGACCTCCGGCCGACAATCGCGCTCAGTCGCGCTCAATCCTCCGGGATCTTGATCCAGCCCTGGCGCATGGCGTAGACCACGGCCTGGGTGCGGTCGTTGACCGACAGCTTGCGCAGGATGGAGCTCATGTGGTTCTTCACCGTCTGCTCACTGATGGTGAGCGCGTAGGCCACCTGCTTGTTGGTCATGCCCTGGGCGATGTTGTCCAGGATCTCCACTTCGCGCGGCGAGAGGGGAGCGAAGATCGGCTGGGCCTCCGCCCCGTAGACCGCCAGCTCGCGGAACTCCTTGAGCACCCGCGACGCGACGGCGGGCTTGGAGAAGACCTTGTCGTTGATCAGGTACTCGCCGGAGCGCACGCGCCGGATGATGGCGATCAGGTCGGTGGGGTCGATGTCCTTGAGGACGTACGCCGCGGCGCCGGCCTTGATGGCGTCGAACAGCTGGTCCTCGTCGTCGCCCGGCGCCAGCACGATGATGCCGGTGTGCGGCAGCTCGCGCTTGATGCGCTGGGTGGTCTCGATCCCGTTGGGGGCCGGCAGCGACAGGTCCATCAGGATCACGTCCGGCGTCAGCTCCTCCACGGTGGCGATCGCCTCGCGCCCGTTGCCGGCCTCGCCCACGACCTCCATGTCGGCCTCGAGCTCCAGGATGTTGCGGACGCCGCGCCGGAACAGGGTGTGCCCGTCGACGATGACGATCCGCGTCTTCTGGCCGGCATTGCGGCGATCGGGCCCGTGCCTGCGTTCCTTGGTGGCTTCCACGTTCTCCTCCTTGGCCTTGGTCTTGTCGGCGGTCTGGGTTGCCATGCTGGTCACTCTCCTCGCTGGCCTGGTCATCGCGTCGGGAGACGCAGCAGGATCCGCGTCCCCTCCCCCTGGCGCGACTCGATCTGGAGCGTGGAGCCCATCAGCTCCGCGCGCTCCCTCATGAAGTGCAGTCCAAAGTTGTGGCTGGCCCCCGAGGCCAGGCGCATCACGTCGAATCCGCGTCCGTTGTCACCAATCACCAGCTGTCCGCTCTCAAGGCCGATACGGACCTGGCTGGCAGCCGAGTGCTTGCGCACGTTCTGGAGGGCCTCCTGCAGGATGCGCAGGACCGATGCCTTCTCGTCCGGCTTCAGCGCGGCGTCGATGCCGTTGACGTCGACCTCCACCGCGATGCCGTGGCGCGCCGCGAAGGCGGCGCCGGCATCGGCCATGGCCTGGGCCAGGCCCACGTCCACGGCCGGTGGCCGCAGGTCGGCGATGAAGCCGCGCACCTCGTCCAGCCCGTCGCGCAGCATCGTGCGCAGGAAGGCGAGCTCCGCATGCGCCGTGCGCGGCGCGTCGTCGATGACCCGGTCCAGGTACTCGACCTGGAAGATGGCGTTGGTCAGGACCTGGGCCGGGCCGTCGTGGACGACCTCGGCCAGGCGCTGGCGCTCGCCCTCCTGGGCCTGGATGATCCGCAGCGGGACGGTCGCGTGCGACTGGTCGGTATCGGTCAGTGAGGGCTCCACCGCGTTCGAATCCGGGCTGCCCAGGTAGCCGGTGACCAGCTCGAGCTGGCGCGCCGCGACGTCCAGCCGCTTGAGCCGGCTCTGAATGATCACCAGCTCGCGCCCCGCCTGGTCGTGATGCGCGCGCAGGCGCTCCGCGGCTGCGTTGGCCCGCGCCGTTCCGCGGGTCGCTGTCGCGCGTGCCGCGCCCCCTGCTGGGGCCCGCGTCGTGGCGCGGCGGCCGTCCAGCTGGGCGCGCATCCGGACCCAGTCCTCCAGCCGCTCGCGGTACTCGCTCCGAAAGCGCTCCGCCAGCTCGCGCACGCGCCGCGCGTCGCGGCGGACGCTGTCCGTGGCCTGCGCCTGCATCCGATCGAAGCTGGTGGCCGGCGCCCCGGCCGTGGCAGTCTTCGCCAAACCTTCCCCTTCCGCGTGTGCCCCGTTATGCCCGTGGTACGGGGTCCGTGCTAGTACCGGACCCGCGCCCCATCCTGTCGGGGCAAGTTGCGTGCGGTCAACAGTACTAAGGGCAACGGAAGTACTA
>JBOGSY010000156.1:0-5095 GCA_050691915.1 Candidatus Limnocylindria bacterium
CGTTCTACACGGCGTGCCGATCTCATTCACAATCGGGGCATGACCCCCGCAGCCCGCCCCTCATCGACCTTCTCGGTGGTGGCCGCCCTCCTCACCGTCTACCTGGTCTGGGGTTCCACCTACCTGGCCATCGCCTACGTCGTCGAGACCCTCCCGCCCTTCCTGGCGGCCGGCACCCGCTTCCTGGCGGCCGGCGGCATCCTGGTCGCCTTCCTGCTCGCCCAGGACCGATGGCGCCGCGCCCGCGGCGCGGACCGGCCCCGCCTCACGCGGCCCCGCCTGGTCGAGTGGCGCACGGCCCTGGTCGTCGGCGTCCTGCTGCTGCTCGGCGGGAACGGCATGGTCATGGTGGCGGAGCAGACGATCCCGTCGGGGATCGCGGCCGTCATCATCGCCACCGTCCCGATCTGGATGAGCGTGTTCGACGCCCTCATCACCCGCCGTGCCCCCAGCCGGCTGGCGATGGGTGGCCTGGTGGTGGGCCTGGTGGGGGTCGCCATCCTGCTGCTGCCTGGTCAGGGGCTCGACGCGCTCGACCCGTTCGGCATCGGCTTCCTGGTGCTGGCGACCGTGTCGTGGGCCGCCGGCTCGCTCTACGCCCGCCACGGGCCGCTGCCGCGCAACCAGCTGCTCGGCACCGGCATGGAGCAGCTGGCCGGCGGCGCGGCGCTGGCCGTGCTGGCGCTGAGCGTGGGAGAGCTGGGCCGGGTGGACGTGGCGTCGGTCGCGGTCGAGTCGTGGATCGCCCTCGCCTACCTGATCGTCTTCGGCTCCCTGCTTGCCTTCACCGCCTACGTCTGGCTGCTCAACCACGTGGCGGTCACCACGGTCGCGACCTACGCCTACGTCAACCCGATCGTGGCGGTGGCGCTGGGCATGGCCTTCCGCGCCGAGGCGCTGACGCCGCGCACCCTGCTGGCCGCCGCACTGATCCTGGGCGCGGTGGTGGCCATGGTCAGCGGCCGTCCGCGCGAGGCGGAGGAGGCCGGCCCGTGCCCGGAGACCGCGTCGCTCGAGCCGGCGGACGAGAGAGCGTAGGCCCCATGCGACGGCTGGACGTGGCCTGTCGCACGACCGAGGCGGGCTGGTCGTGCACGATGCGCGTCGGCGACGATCCTGGGGCGACGCGGCACGAGGTGGCGGTGGAGGCATCGGTCCTCGAGCGCCTGCAGCCGGGAGCTGCCGATCCGGCCGAGCTGGTGCGCGCCTCGTTCGCGTTCCTGCTCGAGCGCGAGCCGCGCGAGTCGATCCTGCGCAGCTTCGCGCTCACCGAGATCGGACGCTACTTCCCTGGATGGGAGGCCGAGATCTCGAGCCGCCGGGCCGGGCGCTGACCCGGAGGGTGCGCGGTCAGCGGGTGAATTCCACCGTCGCGTACTTCCAGATGCGCTCGAGCACATAGCTGCCGTCACCCTCCGGGTCGAGAAGGGCAGGTCGGGCCTGGAGGACCTGGACGGTCGGGTGCAGGCGGACGTTCACCAGCTTCGTGCCGCGGAACGTCATGTCCACGATGAGTCCCTCCATGGTCTCCTGCCACCAGCCCTGGCCGAACATGTAGTTGCCGGGGCTGGCGAGGACGAGCCTCACGTCGTCCACTCCCCCCTGGAGGAGGAGCGGACCCGCCACGTGGGTGCCGGAGCCGATGACGTGGTCGCAGCCGGCCTCGTCGAACCAGGCGAGCTGCTCGACCTGGACCGGCCACAGGTCGTCGTGGTACTCGGCGCCGCCCCACCATTGGGGGTTGCAGACGACCAGGTCGGCGCCGCCGTCGTGGGCTCGCCGGACGGCCTCGTTCACGTTCTCCCGGGTGATCCACGCCACGCCGGGGGTGTCGGCATCGGCCGCCACCACGCCGCCGACGTCGTTGAAGGCGACGAACGCAACGCTCAGGCCCGCTACCTCGACGTAGGCCGGCTCGAGCGCCTCGTCGAGGTTCTCCCCCAGCCCGGTCCGCGCGAGGCCGTACTCGTCCAGCAGCCGGAGCGTCGAGCGGATGCCGTCGGCCCCCTTGTCGCTCATGTGGTTGGCCGCGAGGTAGATCACGTCGAGGCCCAGCGTGTCGCGCCAGAACGGGAGGACGTCCTCGGGGACCGAGAAGGCGAACGAGGTGCTGCTGAGGTTCGGCGCCCAGGTCGCCGACGGCATGACCGGGCACTCGTGGTCGGCGATCGCGACGTCGGACTGCTCGAGGATCCTCGGCGTGGCACCGTCGTTGCCGGTCTCGACCGGCTGCACGGGGAAATACGGCCCATCGTCGGGTGGGTCGACCACCGCCGGGGCGGCGTACCGGGCTGTCCCGCCGTTGAACGCCCAGTCCCAGCCCTTGCCGAGCGCGACCGCCTGGTAGGCGGCTCCACGGTCCGCGCACAGGCTCCCGAGGTTCGTCAGCGTCCAGATCTCCGACGGCTGGTACGCGGTCCAGTCCGGATCGAGCGCCGGGTCGTCGGGCATCGCCGAACCGATGACGGGGTAGTCCATGGCGCGCGCCTCCGGGTCCCCGAACAGGTCGGGCCCGAAGAGCCCGAACGGGCCGTCGCCCGCGATGCGCAGCACCTTCGTCGCGGGCTCCACCAGGCCGGGCGGCAGGAGCGCGACCCGGGCCTGGTCCGCCTCGAGCGCCGCGGCGATCTCCTCGGCCGCCAGGCACGGAGCGGTCGCGGTGAGCGCCGGCTCGGTGACCTCGACGCCGCACGGCACCACCAGCGCTCCGCTGCCGGCCAGCGCGCCGAGCTCGTCGAGGGTGATCGCGGCCTTGAGGTTTGTCAGGCCGGTGACGACCGCGAGCGGGAAGGTGTACGGCACGACAGGGGTCGGGGTGGGAGCGATCGTCGGCGACGCCGAGGCGGAGGCCAACGCCGACGAGGCGGGTGAGGGGACGGGGGAGGGGCTCGCGGAAGCGCATCCGACGAGGAGCGCCATGGCGACGACGACAGCGGCGCCTCGGAACGTCGTTCGCTGCATCACGGCGCTATCGTAGGCTCCAACCAGCCATGAAGATGCGCAACCACGCCCTCGTCTCCGAGCGCCGACCCGCAAGCCTCCGGATGCGCTCACGCCACGCCGCCCAGGCCGGCGCTCTTGCCCTGGGGGCCATGCTCCTCACGGCTCCACTGACGGTTCCGTCCCGTGTCGAGGCCGTCGGCCGGCTCCCCGAATGCCGCCTGGACGACATCATGACCGTCCCGCGGGGCTACGACGACTGGAGCGCAACGCTCGTGGACTGGTTGCTGCGGGTCGAGGACGACTACGTCCCGCCCGACCTCGTCCATGTCAGCGAGGCCGGCATCGCCGGCGGTGGGTTCATCCGCGCGGTGACGATCGACGACCTGCGCGCCATGGCGCAGGCGGCGGCCGCGAACGGCACGCCGATCGGAGTCTGGAGCCCGTACCGCCCCTACGCCGACCAGGTCCAGATCTACAACGACTACGTGGCGCTGGACGGCGTGGAGGGTGCCAGCACGTACTCGATGCCTCCCGGCCACTCGGAGCACCAGCTCGGCCTCGCGATCGACTTCATGTCGGCCGGCGGCGGGAACCCGCTCATCGGCGACTGGGCGACCACCCCGGCAGGCGCGTGGATGAAGGAGAACGCGTGGAGGTTCGGCTGGGTGATGAGCTACCCGCTGGACCCGGACTGGGTCGTGGGCGAGGACCTTTGGTCCGATCGGATCTGCTTCACCTACGAGCCCTGGCACTACCGCTACCTCGGGCGGCAGATCGCCACCGAGGTTCACAAGTCAGGGCTGACCATCCGGGAGTTCCTGTGGCAGCACTACACCATGGTTGATCCGGTGACCGGTGAGCCGGTTCCGACCGCCACGCCGACCCCGTCGCCGAGCCCGACCGCTTCGCCGAGCCCGACCGCTTCGCCGACACCCACCCAGACCCCGATCGCAACCCCGATTCCGACGGCGACGCCCGCACCATCGCCGGCGAGCGGGTGGTGGGGGGTCGATCCGCCGGTCGTGGGCATCATCGCCATCGGACTCCTCGTGGTGATGGCGCCGATCGCATTCGCTGCCCGACGGCGTGTCTTCCGGCGGTAGTCCCCGGGGCAGCCCCACGCCTGCGCCAGGGCGACGGGCGGCCCCACGGTCTCCGCGGCAAGGATTGGCTCAGCGGGCCAGGGCCGGTAAGCGGAACCAGATCTCGGTGCGGCCGTCGCCGGAACGGGCCCCGACCTGTCCCCCGTGGGCCTCCACGATCTGGCGCACGATCGCCAGCCCGATGCCGGCGCCGCCGGAGGCGCGCGCCCGCGAGCGGTCGACCCGGTACAGGCGTTCCCAGATGAGCGGCAGCTCGCCGGCGGGGATCTCGGCGCCGGTGTTCTCGATGGCGCAGCGCACCCATCCGTCGCCGGCGGACAGGCGAACGCTGACCATCCCACCATCGGCCGTGTAGCGCGCCGCGTTCTGGACCAGGTTGGTCACCACCTGGCCGATGGCGTCGGGGTCGGCCAGCAGGGTCGGCAGGCTGGCCGCGTCCTCGACACGCACCTGGATCCGGCGGCTGGCGAGCTCCGGCGACGCGATGGCGACCGCGCGCGACACGATCGCCGCCAGGTCAACCTCGGCCCGCGCCAGCTCCCGCTCGCCGGACGCGCCGCGCGCCAACTGGTCGAGGCCCTCCACCAGGCGGGTGAGGCGGACGATCTCCTCGTGGACGGTGCGCAGCATCTCCGGCGTGGGCTCCACCACCCCATCGGCCATGGCCTCCAGGTAACCCTGCAGGGAGGTGAGCGGGGTGCGCAGCTCATGGGCCACGTCCTCGACCAGGGAGCGCCGCAGCTCCTCCACCCGCTCCAGCGTGGCGGCCATCTGGTTGAAGGCGACGGCCAGCTGCTGGAGCTCCGGGTCGGGAGCGTCGGGTACCCGGGCGGCCAGGTCGCCGCCGGCGATGGCCCGGGTGGCGGCGGTCAGCCGCTCGAGCGGGCGCAGGATCCGGCGCAGCAGCCACCAGGCCGCCAGCCCGCCCAGGAGGACGCCGACGCCGGCGCCGATCAGCAGCACCTGGCCGACGTACTGGTCGAACATGGCCTGGGCCTCCGCCTCCGACGCCCCGGCCTCCATGGCCAGGTGCATGATCTGCTCGGAGC
>JBOGSY010000157.1:0-5027 GCA_050691915.1 Candidatus Limnocylindria bacterium
TCGGCGATCGGCAGCTGATGGTCACCAGTGTTGACGCCGTTCGCGACGAGACGGCTGCCTTCCCCGCGCATGCCGGTCCCCGGGTCACCTTCCTGGTGGCGACCGATGCCGGGCAGGCGTCTCTCGTTTTCGACGCGCGCCGGCGGCGCTGGTTCGTGGAGGCGCTAGACCTCGCCGCCTAGCTGCGGTGCCTGAATACGCAGTTGACAGGCGAAAGCCCCGCCGACGAGCAGGGCATGCGCGCGGCATGGGCGCCGGCCCTCGCGCAGGTGGCCGGCGAGCGCGGCCCGTAGGGCGAGCGCAGCCCGTACAATCCGGGAGGCGAGCCCCGGAGCGCGCCGGCGCCGCGCCACGCACGAGGCCTCGTCCATGGAGGACGCAACCGACAGCCTGACCCACCTCTCCGTCCGCGACCTGCTCGATCGCCTCGCCAGCCGCGACCCGGTCCCGGGCGGCGGCAGCGCGGCAGCCCTCGCCGGGGCGATGGCGGCGGCGCTGGTCGCCATGGTTGCGGAGCTGACCGTCGGCCGGCCGGACGCCACCGAGCACCAGGCGGCCATCGGCGAGCTACGAGACGCGGCGACCATCCGCCGGGAGGCGCTGCTGGAGCTTGCGGGGGAAGATGCCGCCGCCTACGCCGCGGTAGTCCAGGCCCGTCGCCTGCCGAAGGAGACCGACGCGGAACGCGACGAGCGCGCTCGTCGGCTCCAGCACGCCATGCTCGCCGCCGCGGAGGTGCCGCTGCGGATCGCCCGGGTCGCGGCCGAGGTCCTGGATCTGGCCAACCAGATCGCGCCCATCGGCAACCGCAACGCGGTCAGCGACGCCGGGGTGGCGGCGCAGCTGGCCTCCGCCGCCGTCCGTGGCGCGGCGCTCAACGTCAGGATCAACCTTCCCTACCTGCCGGAACATGAGCCGCTGCGCGCGACGGCCGGGGACGAGGTCGGCCGGCTGGAGGCGGCGGCAGCGAGCCTGGAGGCGGAGGCCCTGCACGAGGTGGCCGGGAGGATGCAGCCTTCGTGAGCGCTCGGATCCTCGACGGCCGCGCGGTGGCCTCCCGCCTGTGGCGGGACCTCTCCGAGCGGGTCGCGGCCTTGCGTGACGAGCATGACCTCGTGCCGCGCCTGGCGGTTGTGCGCTTCCAGTCCGGCGGCCCGGCGACGGTCTACGCCGCCAGCCTGGCGCGGGCGGCCCGGGGGGCTGGGATCGAGGCGCTCGACATCGTGCCGCCGGAGGGCGTGGGCCTCTCCGACCTGCGGGCCCGGATCGGTGCCCTGAATCGCGATCCGGCGGTCAGCGGCATCGTGGTCGCGCAGCCGATGCCCGGGCACCTGGACCCGGCATCGGTCCTGGAGCTGATCGATCCCGCCAAGGACGTTGACGGGGCAACGCCGCTCAACGCCGGCCGGGTGGTCCGCGGGGATCGCGCCTTCGTGCCGGCCACCGCCCTGGCGGTGATGGCCATCCTGCACGCCAACCGGGTACCGATCGAGGGCCGGCGAGCGGTGGTGGTCGGCCGCTCGGCGGTCGTGGGGCGCCCGGTGGCGGCGCTGCTGCTCGCCGCGGACGCCACGGTGGTGATCTGTCATCGACGCACCCGGAACCTGGCGCGCGAGACGCGGCGCGCCGAGATCCTGGTGGTCGCCGCCGGCGACCCGCACCTGATCCGGGCCGAGATGGTGAACCGCTCGGCGGTCGTCATCGACTGCGGCATCAACACCACCCCGGACGGGATCGTGGGCGACGTGGACTACGCGGCTGTCCGCCCGGTGGTGAGCGCCATCACCCCGGTGCCCGGCGGGGTCGGTCCGGTGACGACGATGATGCTGCTGGAGCAGACGGTGCAGGCCGCCGAGCTGGCGGCCGGTTCGACCGAGGCCAGCCTCAGCCGCTTCGAGGTGCCCAGCCCGCCGCGCAGCTGATCACTCCCCGCGCACCTCCGGCGCGATCATCTCCTCCACCGGCACCGACCCGTCGATGAAGCCGAGCCGCTGCATCAGCGCCGCCGCCTGGGTCCAGCGGTCGACGTCGATGCGCCCCTCGCCGAAGCCGGCGGTCCCCTCCCACAGCGCCACCGTCGCCTCGAGCACCGCCAGCGCGGTGTCCGGGTCCTCGCCGATGGCCGGAACCGCCGTGCGGGCCGCAGCCAGCCCGGCCTCCGGATCGTCGATCACCGCCGCCTGCGCCTCCGCCACCGCCGCCGCGAAGCGGCGCACCAGCTCGGGATCGGCTGCCAGCAGCTCGTCGCCGGCCACCATCCCCGGACCGGGCAGCGGCACCGCGCGGTCCAGCGTGATGAGCCCGGCCTGGTAGTCCTGCTGGGCCAGCCGAATCGGTTCGTTGTTCCGGAAGCCGGTGATCAGGTCGACGTCGCCGTTCAGCAGCCCCTCGACCTGGTTGAACTGCGGGTATTCGCGCACGGTGATGTCATCCACGCTCAGGCCGCCGGCGTCGAGCAGGGCCAGCAGCGCGTGCCACGAGGACCCGAACGGTCCGGGCGTGCCGATCCGCTTGCCGGCCAGGCCGGCCGGGTCGGCCGGAAGCCCGCCGCGCGGCCCGATGATCGCCACCGGGAAGCGGTCGAACAGGGTGGCGACATAGCGGATCGGGATGCCGGCACCGCGGGCGATCATGACGTCGGTGGCGTCGGCCACGCCGAACTCGGCCTGCCCATCGGCCACCAGGCGCAGGACATCGGTGCTGTGCTCGATCTCGACCGCAAGGCCGGCATCCGCGAAGTAGCCGGCCTGCTGGGCCAGGTAGAACGGCGCGAACTGCACGTCTGGCCGGAAGCCGAGCAGCAGCGTCACCTGGCGCAGCGGCGGGGCGGAGGCGGAGGGCAGGACGCTGACGCTGGGCGATGGCTCCTCTGAGGAGCAGGCCCCCAGCAGCAGGGCCAGGACCAGGGCGGGCGTGACGAGACGGGGCGGCGACATCGGTCTACCTCAGGCGATCTTGACGAGCCGTCGCTCGACCATGACGACCAGGCTGTAGAAGGCCAGGCCGATGATCGCCAGCGCGGCGAGGGCGACGAACATGAGCGGGGTGTCGAAGAGTCCCTGGTCGGCGATGTTGATGAGCACGCCCAGGCCAACGCTTGCGCTCACCCACTCCGCCACCACCGCACCGATGACGGCCAGGGTGACGCCCACCCGCAGCCCGCCGAACAGGACGGGCAGGGCGGAGGGAACCTCCAGGCGCGCGGTCAGCTGGCCGGGGGTCGCGCCCAGGGAGCGGAACAGCTCGGCCAGCAGCGGGTCGGCGGAGCGGATCCCGACCATGGTGGCGATGGCGATGGGAAAGAACACGATCAACGCGCAGACCAGGACGCGGGCCAGCAGGCCGCCGCCGAACCAGATGTCGAGCAGCGGCGCCAGGGCCAGGACCGGGACCGCCTGGGCGGCCACGATGTACGGCGACAGGACGCGCTCGATGACCACGCTCTTGCCGAGCGCGGTGCCGACGGCCACCGCGGTCGACGCGCCGAGCGCGAAGCCCAGGATGACCTCGCCGACGGTGGCCCACAGGTGCTCCCACAGGATGCCGGTGCCACCGGGACCGATGCCGGCGGCGCGCAGGGCGCGCTCGCCGACCACCTCGGGCGCGGGCAGGATGTAGGCGGGCGTGTCGGTCACCACGGTCAGCAGCTTCCATGCGATCAGGAAGGCGGCCAGGGAGACGACGGCGGCCAGCAGGCGGCGCCCCAGGCGGCGGCTCACCGGGCCTCCGTTCCGCCGGCCCACGGGGCAAGCTCGGGAGGGTTGACCTGCGCCAGGGTGTCCCGGATGGCGGCCTCCAGCTCCGCCACCGCCGGATCGGTCAGGCGGACCGGCCGGGGGCGCGGCAGGTCGACCTCCAGCAGGCGAGCAATCCCTCCCGGGCGGGCGGTCATGACCGCCACCCGGTCGGCCAGCCGGATCGCCTCGGTGACGGCGTGGGTCACCAGGATCACGGTCCGCGGCCGACCCATCCACAGCTGCTGCAGCTCCGCGTCGAACGCCTCCCGGGTCAGGGCATCGAGCGCCGAGAAGGGCTCGTCCAGCAGCAGCAGCGGCGGGTCGCTGATCAGGGCGCGAGCCAGTGCCGCGCGCTGCGCCATGCCGCCGGACAGCTCCCGCGGCCGCAGGGCACCCGCCGCGGCGAGGCCGACGCGGGCCAATGCCTCGGTCGCTCGCGGCTGCCGCTCAGCCGCGTCCACGCCCGCCAGGGCCAGCGGCAGCGCCACGTTGTCCAGGGTGCTGAGCCAGGGCACCAGCCGGGGTTGCTGAAAGGCGAGGCCCACCCGCCCGTCGCCCGCCCGCGGCGGCGCGGCGGTCCCGTCGCCTAGCAGCGCGACGCTCCCCGACTCCGGGGCCAGGAGGCCCGCCACCACCCGCAGCAGGGTCGACTTTCCGCAGCCGTTGGGACCGATCACCACGGTGAAGCTCCCCGCCGGCACCTCGAGGTCCAGCCCGCTGAGCGCGACCAGCCTGCCACCCGGTGACGGGAAGCTGACCCGCAACCCGGCCACGCGCACGGCCAGCCCGCTCCCCGGGGTGGTCGCTGCGGGTCCGGCGTGGGTTGCGGTCACGAGGCGCTCCGGTTGCTGGGCATGTGCCGTTCGGGGCGCCGCCACGGGTGGACCTGCGGGCGCACCGGGCCACCCCTTCGCGGCCCGCGCCAGGCGCGGCCGATGGCGGTCCGATGCGTCGGAGGAACGCCTCGCGGTCGCCTTCTCCCTTCCGGACTGTGACCGTCGGCCCTGGCTGCCGGTGCGCATCGCGCGCGCCGGGTCAGGTCGGCCCCGCCGGGTGGCTCCCGGCCCCATTCTCCGTGGCGCCGGGCCCGTCGGGGTTCGCGGGCTGGCCCGCTCACGCGGGCCGACCGCCGGTGGGGACTTTCACCCCGCCCCGAAGGCGATAGATTCCTTTCAGTTGCCCGCTAGCGTCGCACGCCGGCCGGGGAGCGGTCAACCGGCGTGACGCGGGCGTCGGAGCGTCCGGCGTGACGCGTCCCTAGGCGGCCACCCGGTCCGGCCCGCCCCGACC
>JBOGSY010000158.1:0-5010 GCA_050691915.1 Candidatus Limnocylindria bacterium
GAGAGCAGGATGCAGAAGGACCGATCCTTCGCCCGCCCCACCCGGCCGCGCAGCTGGTGCAGCTGGGCCAGGCCGAAGCGCTCGGCGTCCTCGATCAGCATCACGCTGGCGTTGGGCACGTCGATCCCGACCTCGATCACGGTGGTGGCCACCAGCACGTCCAGGTCGCCGGCGGCGAAGGCCTGCATGGTCGCGTCGCGCTCGATCACCCGCTGCTGTCCGTGGACCAGCCCGATCCTCAGGCCGGGCAACGCCCCCCGCAGGCGCTCCACCTCCGCCTCGGCCGAGGCCACGGTCAGGGCCTCGCTCTCGACCACCAGGGGCACCACCACGAACGACTGGCGTCCCGCGGCCGCCTCGGACGCCAGGAAGGCCTCGATCCGCGGCAGCGCGGACCGGCGCCGGATCTCCGTCCGAATGGGCTGCCGCCCGGGGGGCAGCTCGCGGATGGTGGAGATCGACAGGTCGCCGTAGAAGGTCAGCGCCAGGGTGCGCGGGATTGGCGTGGCGGTCAGGGCCAGGACGTGGGGCTCCAGCCCGGCGCCCTTGGCCTGCAGGGCGGCGCGCTGGGCCACCCCGAAGCGGTGCTGCTCGTCCACCACCGCCAGCCCCAGCTTGCGGAAGACCACCGCCTCGCTGATGACCGCGTGGGTGCCGATCACGACCTCCGCCTCCCCCGCCCCGATGGCGTCGTGGATCAGCCGCTTGTGCGTCGCCGTCAGCGAGCCGGACAGGAACTCGGCGCGCACGCCCAGAACCTCGAGCAGGGGCGCCAGCCCGGCGTGGTGCTGGCGCGCCAGGATCTCGGTCGGCGCCATCAGGGCGGCCTGCCAGCCGGCGCGCACCACTCCCGCCAGGGCCACCGCCGCCACCGCCGTCTTGCCGCTGCCGACGTCCCCCTGCAGCAGCCGGCGCATCGGTCGCTCCGATGCCAGGTCGGCCACCACCTCGTCGACCGCCCGGCGCTGGTCGCCGGTCAGCTCGAAGGGCAGCGCCGCCAGCAGGCTGGTCAGCTCATCGGTCCCGACCTCCACCCGCGCCGCCCGCAGGCTCGCCCGGGCCGCCCGCGCCTGGGCCAGGGTCAGCTGGAGGGCCAGCAGCTCGTCGAAGGCCAGCCGGTCGAGGGCGGCCGGCACGTCGGCCGCGTCCTCCGGGAAGTGGGCCGCTCGCAGCGCCTCGTCCAGCGGCGGCAGGCCGCCGCGCTCGCCGGGCAGCAGCGGGTCCTCGACCACCGGCAGGGCACGCTCCAGGATGCGGCCCAGCAGCTCGCGCACCCGCTTCTGGGTGACCCCGCCGCTGAGCCGGTAGATGGGCACCACCCGGGCGGTGTGCATCGACTCGCGGCCGGCCGGCGAGAACTCCGGCGAGGTGAACTGCGGCCGCCAGCCGCGCAGCGTGACCTTGCCGCTGACCACGATCTCGTCGCCGGTGGCCAGCCGGTTCTCCACGAAGCGCCGCCCGAACCAGATTGCCTCGGCCGAGCCGCTGTCGTCGGCCAGGTGCGCCACCACCCGCTGCGGCTTGCGCCCGAAGCCCTTCTCGATCCTCACGTCGGTGACCCGGACCCGGGCCGACTGCTTCTCGTCAGGCACCAGCTCGCCCAGCGGCCGCAGCTCGCTGAAGTCGTCGTAGCGGAACGGCAGGTGGAAGAGCGCCTGGCGGGGTGTGGTGACCCCCAGCCGCGCCAGCGCCGCCGCCCCGCGCGCCAGGTCGGGCAGCGCCGCCCGGATCGGCCGATCCAGGTCCTCCGCGCCCAGGGTCCTGCCGGTTGCGGCGACCGTCACGCCGTCGCCCCTGCGCCACTGCCGCCGGCGAAGGCGAGGATCTCTTTGAGGTCGTCCTTCACCAGCACCGGGATCCCCAGGTGCTCACCCAGCCGTCGTGCCTGGGTGGTCTTGTCGGGGCTGCGTTGCACCCGACGATCGTAGCGTGCTAGGATCGGCCCGTTCCGGCGACGCCGAGGCATGGTGCGCCGGTTCGTTCATGATTGGAGACTCCCCCATGGCACGCGAGTGCGAGATCTGCGGCAAGAAGCCGATCACCGGCTGGAACCCGCAGTCGGTCGGGATGAACCGGAAGCGCGCCCTGCGCCGCTGGATTCCGAACCTGCATCCGATGGTGGTCAACCGCGACGGCCGGATGGTCCGCATCAAGGCCTGCTCGCGCTGCCGCCGGACCGCCGAGAAGGTCTGACCGACCCCTTCAGCCTGACAGGTCGCGGTCCGCGTCGAGCAGCAGGGTGAACGGTCCGTCGTTGACCAGCTCCAGCTCCATCGACGCCCCGAAGCGACCGGTCGCCACCTCGTGGCCGGCCGCTCGCAGGCGCTCGGCGAAGCGCTCGACCAGGGCTTCCGCCACGGCCGGCTCGGCCGCATCGGTGAAGCCTGGCCGGCGTCCGCGGCGCACGTCCGCGTAGAGGGTGAACTGGCTGACCACCAGGAAGGCGCCGCCAATCTCGGCCACGCTGCGGTTGGTGCGGCCCACGTCGTCGGGGAAGTAGCGCAGGCCGGCCAGCTTGTCGGCCATGCGGTCGACGATCTGCGGCGTGTCCCCGGCACCGATGCCGACCAGGATCACCGCGCCCCGGCCGATGGCACCCACTCGCCGGCGATCGACGCTGACCTGCGCGCGAACGACGCGCTGGACGACCAGGCGCATCGGTCCTAGGGCGCCTCGTCGGCGCGCGGCGGCCCCAGCGCCGCCTCGGTGAAGCGCGCGGCGGCGTTCCAGATCATCCAGCCCTGGGCGCCGTTATCGGTCAGGGCCTTCATCTCGGCGTGGATGTCTGCCACGCCGTAGGCCCGGAACGGGCCAAAGCCGAAGTCCTGGATCCAGGGTCGGATGACCATCGGCAGCCCGGCCGCCTGCTCGTTCATGATCTCCAGGCTCTGGTCGATGATCTCGTACGGCTGCTCGTTGGGCTGCGCGATGCCGAAGGTGCCGATCCCGTAGTGGCTGGGATAGACCATGGGGCTGAAGTAGTCGACGTAGGGCATGATCACCTCCGGCCGCTGCCCGATGCCCTGGTCGTCCGGCGCAATGAAGCTGATGGGGAAGACGTCGGCCGCCAGGAATGTGCGCTCGGCGGCCAGCCGGTCGCTCACCAGCCGGAACAGGCGGCGGGTGGCCGGCAGCCGGAAGGACTGGGTGTTGGGCAGGTTCATCTCGGCCGTGCTGTAGTCGCCGTCGCTGAAGAAGCGGACGTAGTCGAGCTGGACCTCGTCGAAGCCCTTGTCGGCCAGGTCGCCGGCGATGGCGGCGATGTACTCGGAGACGCCGGGGTTGTAGGGATCCAGCCAGATGCCGCCACCGAAGTCCTGCCACGGCTGGCCGGTGGCCGTGTTGCGCACCGCCAGCTCCGGCCGCGACGAGCCCACGGTGTTGTCCTTCATGACTACCATCCGGGCGATGAGGTAGATGCCGCGCTCCTTGAGCGCCGGCAGGATCTCCTCCAGCTCGAAGATGGGGCGCCGGTCGGCCCCGGACTCCACCGCCTCGGGCAGGTCGGTCTCGTAGTACAGCCAGCCGCCGGTCTCCTTGACGTCGATGACCATGGCGTTGGCCTCGGTGCGGTCGATCAAGGCCAGCAGCTGGTCCAGGCGCCCGGCTCCCTCGAACACGGCCGCCGGCGCGTACAGCGCCCGAGCCTCGAACGGCTCCAGGGACACGTCCCCGGTCATCTCCTCGTCGATCGCCAGCTCGCCCAGCCGGAAGCCCGGCATCTTGACAACCAGCGTCCCCTCCTCGGGCACCTCCGGCAGGACGTAGGCACCGTCCGCGTCGGTCCGCACCACCAGCTCCATGCCGTCCACGAAGACGCGAGCGCCGGCCACCGGCTCGCCCGCCGCATCGGTCACCACGCCGGTCACCACGTTGGGTCGCAGCTCCACCGCCAGGTCGCCCTCGTCGGGGACCGTCGCCTCGGCCGGGTCGTAGCCCGCTGCGCTGACCTCCACCGTCTCGCCGCGCATGGCGCTCAGCACCGCGCTGCCGTCCGCGCCGGTGGTCGCCGTCGCCCCGTCGACCCGGACCTGGGCCCCGGCCACCGGGGCGTCGCTGGCGCGATCCACGGCCAGGACGGCCACCTCCCGCGGCTGCTCGGGGGTGGGCTCCGCGGAGGGCTGGAACGGCAGCGGCGACTCGCCGCAGGCGACCAGGACGACGGCCAGCAGCAGGAGCAGGGCGATGGGTCGCGAGGATGCGGCGCGGGTCAGGATCGGCTCCTTTCGGTTGGTCGGGTGATTCAGGCGGTCGGGGCGGCGGAACGGGAGCCGGCCAGGGCCGCCGCCCGCAGGGCGTCGACCACCGGCCGCAGGTCGCCCGGCTGGCGGTAGAGGGCGCTGCCGGTCACCAGCACGTCGCCGCCGGCGGCGAAGGCGGACCCGATGGTGTCCAGCGCCACCCCGCCGTCAACGCCGATCGGCAGGTCAAGCCCGCGGCGCTCCGCCACGTCACGCAGGGCGGCCAGCTTGGGCAGCACCTCGGTCATGAAGGCCTGGCCGCCCCAGCCGGGATGGACGGTCATCACCAGCAGCAGGTCGATGCGCTGCAGGAAGGGGTGGACCGCCTCCGCCGGCGTCTCGGGATTGAGGGCGATCCCGGCCTGGCGGCCGCTGGCCCTGATCTCGTCGATGACGGCGCCCGGGTCGTCGTTGGCCTCCACGTGGAAGACGATCAGGTCGCTCCCGGCCTCCGCGAAGGCGCGCGCGTAGCGCAGCGGGTCGCTGATCATGAGGTGGCTGTGGTACGGGACCGATGCCTCCTGGCGGACGGCCTCCACCACCACCGGCCCCATGGTGATGTTGTCCACGAAGTGGCCGTCCATGACGTCCAGGTGGACGGAGTCGACCCCGCCGGCCACCGCCCGCCGAACCTCCTCCCCCAGCCGTGCGAAGTCCGCGTTCAGGATGCTGGCGCTGATCTGGGGCGGACGGGGGATCATGGGGCCACCAGCTCCGGCGGGACCGATGCCGCGGCGGCGCTCCGCGGCAGCGCCCTGCCGGCCAGCTG
>JBOGSY010000159.1:0-5001 GCA_050691915.1 Candidatus Limnocylindria bacterium
GGATTCCTCGGTCGCCTCTTCCCGCCCGCCCCGCCCCTGCCCAATCGACCCGACCCGCTGGCCGGCTTCGGGTACGCCGGCCCCCTCCGCGGGGCCGTGGCGGGCCTCTACCTGCTGGCCCGCAACCCGGTGGCCTGGATCGCCACCGGCGCGCTGTGGGCCCTCGGCCGGCTGGTCACCGACAACACCCTGATGGGCGTCTTCGCCTCCTTGCTCTCGTTCGGCGCGCTGATCGGCGCCGGCTGGCTCGGATGGCAGCGCCCGTGGCTGTTCGGGCTGATGGCCTCGCTGGTGGGCATGCTCATGTTCGCCGGACTGGGCACGACCCTGCTGGCCGGGCGACCGGACGTGGACTTCACCCCCGCCCAGCTGTTCGTGGGCCTCCTCTACCGCGAGAGCTTCCAGCCCATCTTCGGCGCCCTGGCGGGCTGGTACGGCGGGTACCTCCGGCGGCGGATGGCCGCCACCACCGCGGCGGCCCGCAGCCCGTCCCGGCGGCGGAGGTAGCCTCCCCGCTCCGGCACGGAACTTGCTGGTATGGTGGCGAAGGCGTCAGCGGGCTGGAGCCCGACCGGCACCCACGGGACACGGCCGTCGCCAATGGAAGCTCGGGCCGGCGGCGACACACAAGGTCAGTCTCGTCGGTCGTGCACCGGCCCGCGGCGCCTCGACTGGGAGCCATCGTCCACCGGGACCCTCCGTACCGGCAGCGGCGATGGCTCCCTCTACGTGTCCGGATAGCGGGCAGCCGGGCGGCCGACTGGCCCCGAACCGTGCACCGCGCGGCGAACGTGACCGCAAATCGCGCACCGAATGCCTAGCCGGCGTGCGCCTCCGCCGCGGCGGCGGCGGCGCGCAGCGCCTCGGTGTAGGTGGGCGCCAGGCCCATGACCTCGCCGGTGGACCGCATCTCCGGGCCCAGCGTGGCGTCCACGCCCGGCAGGCGCCACAGCGAGCCGACGGGCGCCTTGACCGCCACCAGCGCCGCGTCGGGCGCCAGCCCGGGGTCCCAGCCGACATCGGCCAGGGTGGCGCCCAGCGCACAGCGGACGGCTGCGGCCACGACATCACGGCCGCACGCCTTGGCCACGATCGGGACGGTGCGGCTGGCCCGCGGGTTGGCCTCGATCACGACCACCCGCTCTCCGGCCACGATCATCTGGACGTTGAGGATCCCGCGCAGGTGCAGCGCCAGGGCCAGCCGGCCGGCAATCTCGGCGGCGCGCTCCTGGACCTCGCGGCTGAGGGTCTGCGGCGGGACGACGGCCACCGAGTCCCCGGAATGGACGCCGGGTGGATCAAGCTGCTCCAGGATGCCCGGCACGCACCATTCGCGGCCGTCGCTGATGGCATCCACGTCCAGCTCCACCCCCTCCACCATCTCGTCCACGCGCAGGGGCCAGCCGACCTCGGTGGCCAGCAATGCCCCGAGGTCCGCGCCGCTGCGCAGCACCGCGATGCCCCGTCCGCCGATCACCCAGGATGGGCGCACGATCACCGGCAGGCCCAGGCGCTCGAGCGCCGAGCGCAGCGCGCCCTCGTCGCTCGCCAGCTCGCCGCGCGGCCCGCTGATGCCCAGGCGCTCCATCAGCTCGGCGAAGCGCTCGCGGTCCTCCGTGGTCTCGATCGCCTCGGCGGTCAGCCCCGCGATCGGGACGTCCGCGTAGGCGAGATCCTTGGCGAGGTCGATCGCGGTCTGGCCGCCGAAGGTGAGGACCACGTGGGGCGGCTCCCCGGTCAGCGCCCGCTCGTGGTCGATGACGTCCAGCACGCTCTCGGTGTCGAGCGGCTCGAAGTAGAGCCGGGAGCAGGCGTCGTAGTCAGTGGAGACCGTCTCGGGGTTGTTGTTGATGACCACCGCGTCCAGGCCCAACTCCCGGATCGCCCAGGCGGCGCGCACGGAGCAGTAGTCGAACTCGATTCCCTGCCCGATCCGGATCGGCCCCGAGCCGACCACGATCACGCTCCGCCGGTCGGCTGGCGGCGCCACTTCCGGCTGGGCATAGGACGAGTAGAAATAGGGCGTCTCGGCGGGGAACTCGCCGGCGCAGGTGTCGACCCTGCGATAGGCCGGCACGATGCCCGCCCGCACGCGGGCCCGGCGCACGGCCACCGCCGGCACACCCGACAGGGACGCGATGTCGGCATCGCCGAACCCCGCCCGCTTGGCCTCCAGCAGCGGGGCGCCCACCACCCCCCGTTCGGCCTCGACCAGCTCCGCCAGCCGCTCGCCGAACCAGGGCGCGATGCCGGTGGCGCCGGCGAGACCGGCGGCATCGGTCCAGCCATGACGCAGCAGCGCCACCATCCGCCACAGTCGCGTATCGGTCGGGGCCAGGAAGGCGGCCAGGTCGTCCGGAGCGGCCGTCGCCAGGCCCCAGGCCGGGTCCTCCCAGGTCCAGCCACCGCCGCGCGGCTCCAGCGAGCGAACGGCCTTGAGCAGCGCCGATCCGAACTCGCGCTCGATGGCCATCGCCTCACCGGTGGCCTTCATCTGGACCCCCAGGCTGCGATCGGCGCCGGGGAACTTGTCGAACGGCCAGCGGGGCAGCTTGACGACCACGTAGTCGACCGCCGGCTCGAAGGCCGCCGAGTTCCCACCGGTGGCCGGGTTCGGCAGCTCGTGCAGGCGCCTGCCGAGGCCCACTAGCGCCGCCACCCGGGCGATCGGGTAGCCGGTCGCCTTGCTGGCCAGCGCCGACGATCGGCTGACCCGCGGGTTGACCTCGATCACCCGGTAGTCGCTGCCGTCGGGTGAGACGGCCAGCTGGACGTTGCAGCCCCCCTCCAGCTCCAGGGCCCGGACGATCTTCAGGGCACAGCGGCGCAGGCGCTGAACGAGCGCATCGGGCAGGGTCTGGATGGGTGCCACCACGATGCTGTCGCCGGTGTGCACGCCCATGGGGTCCATGTTCTCCATCCCGCAGATGGCGATGGTGGTGTCCGACGCGTCGCGCAGCACCTCGAACTCGATCTCGTACCAGCCCAGCAGGCTGCGCTCGACCAGCACTTGGCCGATGGGGCTGACGCGCAGGCCTTCGGCGATCCGGCGGCGGGCCTGGTCCGGGTCCATCGCGAAGCCACCCCCGCCCCCGCCCAGCGTGTAGGCAGGGCGGACCACCACCGGGGCATCCAGCCGATGCACGAAGGCGAGGCCGTCCTCCACCGTCTCCACCACCGCGCTCTCCGGCACCGGCTCGCCGATGCCGGTGACCAGGGAGCGGAAGCCACCGCGGTCCTCCGCCGCGCGCACCGCCGCCAGCGGCGTGCCCAGGACCCGCACCCCGTACCGCTCCAGCACGCCGGCGTCGTCCAGGGCCACGGCCAGGTTGAGGCCCGTCTGGCCGCCCAGGGTCGGCAGCAGCGCATCCGGCCGGTGGGCGGCGATGACATCGGTCAGGTGGGTGGTGGACAGGGGACCGATGAGGACCGTGCCACCCACATCGGGGTCGGTCATGACCGTCGCCGGGTTGGAGTTGACCAGCACGGTCTCCACCCCCTCGCCGCGCAGGGCCAGGCAGGCCTGCACCCCGGCGTAGTCGAACTCGGCCGCCTGACCGATCAGGATCGGCCCGGAACCGATGACCAGCACCTTGCGCGGGGTCATGCCGGCGCGGACCTGCGGCCGGCGTCCCAGGCGGCCAGGGCCGGCAGCGCCAGCACCAGCGGCGCCAGCAGGGCGAAGTAGGCGTAGGTCGTCCAGCGTGCGGTCAGCATCATCACCAGCAGGACCACCACGCCGGCCAGCACCGCACCGGCCATCGAGCGCAGCGGCAGGAGGACGAGGGCGCCCAGCGCGCCCAGCGAGCTGGCGACGTTCAGGATGGCGGCCGGCCCGGCCTCCCATGGGGCGATTCCCAGGCCCTGCCCGAAGGCCCAGATGTTCCAGCCGTAGACATCGTCGTGGACGCCCAGGAAGCTGAGCAGGCCGGCGACGTAGGTGACCGGTCCTTGGAGCAGGAACGGAATCGAGATGAGCAGCAGCAGCGCGCCGGCGGCCAGCAGGTAGCGGCCGGCGGGTCGCCAGCCGGCGGTGCGGGCCAGGTACACCACCAGCGCCAGGCCGATCGGCAGCGCGAGCTGCTTGGTGCTCAGCGCGAAGGCGGCGACCATGCCGGCGAACGCGATGCCCGCGGGATCCGCTCCGCGGTCGATGGCCCAGGCCAGGGCCAGCACCGCCAGCAGCAGCAGCGCGCCGGTGCCCGTGTCGTTCGAGCCATCGGTCGCCAGCAGGACGAGATTGGGCGCGCCGGCGTAGAGCGCCAGGGCGGGCAGCCCCAGCACCCAGCCAAGTCGAGCGCCGAGCCAGGCCAGGCTGGCCATCGTCACGCCGGCCAGGGCGAGCTGCGTCGCCTGGATGCCGGGCAGGCCCCCGAGCAGCTGGCCCGGCAGGTGGAGCAGCAGCGCGCCGGGCGGGTAGGGCATCGGCTGCCCCGGGGGGCGGGTGCGGAGGTAGTCGTGGTCGTACGGGTTGCCGCCCCCGAACCAGACCTCCAGCGCCTCATCGATGGCGGCCAGGACGTCCGACGGCCCGCGCCCCGCATCCGGCAGCTCCACCCAGCGAAGCAGCAGCCCTCCCAGGACCAGGTAGGCGACCACGATCGAAGGGCGGCGCGTGATCCAGAAGGCGGCGGCCACCGCTCCCCAGGCCAGGACCAGGCCCATGCGCGGGGTGGACCCCAGCAGGTCGACCGACCGACCGGAGATCAGGAAAAGGAGGAAGGCGGCCAGCGCCAGAAGGCCCGCCACCCGGACCGCCGGATCCTCCGCGACCCGGGCCGGATTCATGCGCCGGCCCCGGTCCGGGTGGTCGCCAGGGCAAAGTCGAAGACGCGCGCCGCATCGATGGGCCCGGGCGCGCCCTCCGGGTGGAACTGCACCGATGCGATCCGGCCGGACCGATGCAGGAGGCCCTCGACCGTCCCGTCGTTGAGGTCGCGATGGCTGACCCGGTAGCCCGCGCCCGCCAGCTCCGGGCCATCCAGCAGCTCGACCTCGTGG
>JBOGSY010000160.1:0-4939 GCA_050691915.1 Candidatus Limnocylindria bacterium
GCGTTAGAGACCGTCCGCCGCCCGGATCGGCCCCGCGCCGAGCCCTGCCACGCTCAGATCCGCCCCTGCCACCATGTCCCGCCGGCGCCGAACGTCTCTAACGCGGATGACAGTCACACCTGAGAGCATCCGGCACCGAAGTGCGCCATAGCGCGCACTCCAGCCGACATTTGAGGGGAAACGCAGCTGCGGAGGCCCCGCCGGCGCGGGATGCTGGATGATCGGACCCGCGCGTCGAACGCGAACCAGCGCGAGCGGCATCTGTAAGTGAGTGAGGAGGGAGCCGGCGTGGGCGAGCGTGATCGCGCCGAGCTGCGACAGGTGGCCACGTCGAGCCTCGACCTGGTCCGCGCCGCTGCGGCCGGTGATGTCGACGCGCTGGCCCGGATCATGGCCCTCCACGACGGGAGCATGAGGCGTATTTGCATGGTGATCACCACCGATGCGGCACTGGTGGACGAGGCGGTGCAGGCCGCATGGGTCCGTGCCTGGCAGCGCCTGGGCAGCCTGCGTGATCCCGACCGGCTACGACCTTGGCTGATGTCGGTGGCCGCCAATGAGGCGCGGCAGCTGCAGCGGTCCGGCGCCCGCCGGTCGGCCCACGAACGGAGGACCGATGCCTCCCGGCCCGCAGTGGATCCCGCAGCACGTACAGAGGTGCTGGACCTTGCGGCGGCGGTTTCGAAGCTTGCCGCGGATGAACGGCGCCTGCTGGCGCTGCGCTACGTCGCCGACCTCACCTCCGAGGAGATCGGACGCGAGCTGGGGATGAGCGCCTCCGCGGTGCGGGGGCGGATGTCGCGTATCGTTGAGCGCCTGCGCTGGGAGCTCACCCATGCCTGAGCCGCCCGACGACTTCAAGCGCCGGCTGCACGACGACCTGCGCGCCTGGACCGATGCCTCCGCGACCGCACCCCGCTCCTGGCATGACCAGGCCCAGCTCGTGGTCGACGGGGGCTCGCCTGGCGGGCGGCCGGGACGCCTGGTCCTCGGCGGCCTCGGTGCCGCCGTGGTGGTCGCGGCGCTGGCGGTCGGGCTGGCGGTCGGCAACCTGCCGGTCGCTGACCCATCGCCGCCCTCGACAGCATCGGTTCCAACCGCCGCGCCATCGGTCCTGCGGACAGCCGAGCCGACGCCGGCAAGCCCGGGGGAGCTGGATCTATCGCGGATCGCGTGGTGGGACGAGCTCGCGATTGGCTTCGGCGTGGCGCCAGAGATGTCGACGCCGGATCCAAACCCACCGGTCCAGCCAGAGGGCTACCGGCAGATCCGCATCGGCACGCTGGATGGTCGGGTGACGGCCATGCTGGCACTCAACGATGATCACGGGCACTCCTACGTCAGCGGCCCGGTTGATGGACGGGTGGTCGTGGTGGATGACCGGCCAGTGTTCTCGTCGATCCGCCTCATCGACGCACGAACCGGCGAGTCCGAATACGTCCACTTCAGCCTGGACCGCATCACTGCGGCGGCGCTCTCGCCAACGCGCCCGACCATCTACTACGTCCGCGTGAATCCGGCGACTTCGGAGGATCGTGGGATCTGGGCCTACTCGCTCCGAGATGGCACGGAGCTCCAGATCGGCAGCGCTCCAGCGGACTTCATCGTCACCGACGTGCCGGCCTGGAACCTTGCGGTATCCCCGGATGGTGCCACGCTCGTCGCCCAGTACTGCCACGGCGAGGTGGCATGCACGACCCAGGTGATCGACGTTGCGACCGGCACGGTAGGCGTGAGCACGGCAATCGGTTGGCCGCAGGAGATCGTGGGCCGCGATGTGTTCGGCGAAGGCTTGAACCCGCGCATCTGGATCGCGCTGGATCTGGACACCCTGAGGACACGGCCGGCCCCGGAGCGCGCGCTCACTCAGTCGCGCTCCCGAACGTTCGGCGTTGAGCTGCCGCCGGAATGGGTGGCGACCTGGCCGCAGGTGACCGGAGACAGCCTGCCGGTCGGAGAGGCGCCGCGGTCGGTGACGCTGCGAAATCACCGTTCCGGCTCGGAGTTGGTCACCAGCCCGCTCACCGTATCCTGGCCTGCTCGCGGCTGCGAGCCATTGGCCCCCCGGGTGATGCCGAGTGGGCGTCCCGTCGGCAAGGGCGTTCGCCAGATCGAGGACGGGCTCCCTCGCATCCAGTTCGGCCAGGGGCAGGACCTGCTGGTCTCCTTTGCAGGCCCGCTCCCTGGCCTCCCGTTGACTGACGTCGTTCGGCATGTGAACGTCCGCGGACGTGAGGCCAGCCTCTCCATCGGCTACGGGGTGGGAGTGCCTCCGGTATGGGCCGATGCCTACGTGGACATGCTCTACAACGGCTATCCAATCTTGCAGTGGGACGACGGGACCTGCTGGTATCGCGTCGAGCTGCGCGGATTATTCGGCGAGGCCCTCGACGTGGGCGAGGAGTACGCGGCCCGCTACTGAGCATCACCCCGGCGGCGGAGGATGAGGATTGAGCATCAACCGTCACCGCCAGCGCGTAGACCAAGCAGCGCATGGAGGCTGCGGGCGGACCCTGGCTGCCGCGGTCGTTCGGCGAAAACTGCCGTCGGCAGGCACTATGCGGGGAGCGAGATCAGTCAACAACGGGCGCGTGCGTCAGCGGGGGCGGTGCTGGAGTCCGGCGTCGCCCTGCGCCGACCGGGCGTCGCCAGCCCGGCGCGTCTGCTCTCATCTGTCGGATGGGGGTCGCGTTAGAGACCATCCGCCCCCCGGATCGGCCCCGGCGCCAGCCCTGCCACGCTCAGATCCGCCCCTGCCACCATGTCCCGCAGACGCCGAACGTCTCTAACGCGGATGACAGTCACACCTGAGAGCACATACGCCCGCAACGCGTCATACCGCGCACTCCAGCCGACACTTGAGGACAAACGCCGCGCCCGCGGCGTGCCACACCGCGCACAGCAGCCGCCGCATGAGGGGAAACGCCAACCCCGCCGAGAGGGACGGCGCGGGTCAGTTCCGGGGAGCCGCCTGCACGAAGCCGTGGCCGCCCATCACCCGCCAGCCGGTGCCGTCGTGCTGCAGGTGGTAGATGGCCGGCATCGGCATGCCCAGGTGGAAGTCCAGGTCCACGCCCGGCTCGAAGGTCTGCAGGATCAGGCTGATCAGGTTGCCGTGGCTGCCGACCAGCAGGCGGCCACCGTCGGGATGGCGGACCCGCAGGAGGTCCAGGACACCGATGCCGCGGCGTTGCGCCACCCGCCCCGACTCGGCTCCCTCCAACGCGTAGTCCGGATCGGTCCAGGCCTGGGCCAGGTGCTCCGGCCAGTCGTCGCGGGGGGCCGTGGTCAGGCGCCGCTCCCGCAGGTCGGGCAGCCGCTGGACCTCCAGGCCCCGGCGCCGAGCGGTCGGCTCCACGGTCTCGAGCGCACGAAGGTAGGGGCTCGAGTACACGGCGGACAGGATGTACGGCTCCAGCTCGTCGGCCAGCTCCTCCGCCTGGCGGCGCCCATCCTCGGTGAGCGGCCGATCGTCGTCTCGCTCCTCCCAACCCGTCGCCCCGGGAGGGACGGGCGCGGCGTGGCGCACCAGCAGGACGTCCAGGAGGGCAAGCGCCATCGGGGGAGTCTACGTCCTCGGCCGCCGCCGGCCGGGCAACGCCTCAGCCGCGGGCGTACACCCCGGTGAGCTGCCCCTCCGCCAGCACGCGCCCCTCCAGCGCCGCCCGCACGGTGTCCGCCGAGGCCCCGGTACCCACTCCCAGCGGCTGCGACAGGGCGTAGAGCCGGAACTCGTAACGGTGCTCCCCGGAGGGCGGGCACGGGCCGCCCCAGCCGGCCCGTCCGAAGCTGGACTGCCCCGGCGCCCCGATCGCATCGCCCTGCCCCTCCGGCAGCTCGGTCAGGTCGTCGGGAATGTCGGTCAGCACCCAGTGGACGAAGCCCCCGGCATCCGGGTCGGTCACCAGCAGCGCGAAGCCGCCGGTCCCCTCCGGCACGCCCTCCCAGGCCAGCGGCGGCGAGACGTCGTCCCCGTCGCAGGTGTACCGCGCCGGGATGGCGCCCCCGTCCTCGAATGCCGCGCTGCGCAACGTCATCTGCGCCATGGTCGATGCCTCCGGGCTGCTTGCCGGGCTGCACGCCGCAAGACCGATGCCCAGGCCGGCCAGCGCCGTCAACGCCCGCGTCCGCATCGGTCCATGGTAAGTGTTCGGATCACCCGAACACCTGCGACCCATCCTGCCCCGGCCCCGCGCGCACAACGCGATGCGTCCACGCACCACCCCGGTAATCCAGGCCGCGCCTCCCCGTTAAGGAGTTCGTCATCGGGCGTGCCCAAGCGTCGGGCCGTCCACCACGGACTCATCACCACGGGGAGCAACCGAGCAATGGACAAGATGGACAAGGCCGACAGGATGCGGATCCCGCGCACCGTGGCCGCAACCGCCGGGACCGCCGTCATGGCGCTCCTGATGGTGGGCGTGGTCACCTTCGGCGCCACCGCCATCCGGCCGCTGACCGCCGGCAACGAGGCGGACCAGCAGACCGCCCGCACCGACCGCGGGACCGATGGATCCGGCAGCCTGGGACATGGCGGCGACGCCGGCACCGCCGGCAAGGACCGCACCGACACCGCGTTCGACGACCACAAGGTCGTGGACGTGATGGATGGCGACGGCAAGGGCGAGCACCCCTACCTCCCCAAGCAGCCCAAGGAAGAGCCCCAGGACGAGCCCGCCCAGGAGCCCAAGCCCACCCAGGCGCCGGTCGAGCAGCCGAAGGACGAGCCGCAGCCGACCGCCAAGCCGACTGCCAAGCCGGAGCCCAAGCCCACCGCCAAGCCGGCGACCACGACCCTGGCCCTGGAGGCGTGGGTCAAGTCCGGCAAGGCCAAGCTGAGCTGGTCCAAGTTCAGCGGCGAGGGATTCGCCTACTACAAGGTCGTCCGCTCGGCCGACGAGTCGGTGACCTGGCCGCTGGGCGGCAACGACACCCTGGT